>NZ_AYYA01000050.1:0-112203 GCF_000511065.1 Psychrobacter sp. TB67 | reverse complement strand
CTTAGATTAACACATGAAGTGCAATATCAAAGAGCAGGTGAAAAAGAGGCCTAGATGCGCTAGCATCAAAGCTACTATCCACCGCCAAAGTGAGATTGCAACCATGAGCTATACACATCTAAGCCTAGAGGAACGATATCAGATTTATGCCCTTAGAGGGGCACAACATAGTATTAAATTTATAGCAGGGGCGTTAGGCAGAAGTCCCAGCACCATATCAAGAGAGCTTAGACGCAATAAAAGCCTACGAGGCTACCGGGCAAAGCATGCAGACAACACCGCTAAAGCGAGGCGAGCAAATAATGCCTTCACCATCATTTTAAACGTCTGGGACTGGGTCGTGACTAAGCTTAAACTGCAGTGGAGTCCTGAGCAAATAGCAGGCGTTCATAGTGGAGTCAGTCACACGAGTATCTATCGTTACTTATGGACGGATAAGAGGCAAGGCGGCACGCTATGGCAGTATTTAAGACGCAAAGCCAAACCCTATCGTCAAAGGCTTACCACTGAGACTCGTGGGCGTATTAATGACAGGATCTCAATTCATGAGCGCCCTCATGTAGTAAAAGAGCGATCCCGCATCGGTGATTGGGAAGCGGACACCATCATTGGTCAAAACCATAAACAAGCTATCGTGACAGTGGTAGAGCGAAAGACAGGTTTGGTTAAGATGAAGCGAGTGACTAAAAAGAGTGCTCATCTGGTCGCGGATGCGATGGTGGTAATGCTAACTCCAGTGAAACTACACGTTAAGACGATTACGTCCGATAATGGCAAGGAATTTGCGGATCATAAAGCCATTAAGCAAAGACTCTATAGTGGGTTCTACTTTGCTGATGCTTATGCCTCATGGCAACGAGGAACAAACGAAAATACCAATGGCTTGATTAGAGAGTACTTGCCTAAAGGATGTGACTTTAGACAAGTATCTGATGATGAGGTTCAAAACATTGAAGACAGGTTAAACAACAGACCAAGAAAACGATTAGGGTTTAAAACGCCAAACCAGGTGTTTTATTCCATTACTTAGCGTTGCACTTGGTGTGTTAATCTAGGCAGTCTAAAAATATGACCTATTCAAACAGTTGCATGACACATTTATCAGTGTATCAACCCAACTATTCTGTGGCAGCTTTATTCACATCTAGCGCTTGCTGCTCGTTCATTTTATTAACAATAGAGGTGACAGAAGGGTCGCTCAAATCTATGGTGCGTATTGGGAAAGGTATGTTCACCCCTGCCGCATCAAGAGCTGTCTTAATCTCTACGATAACTTGATGGATTGAGGCAACTTTATTAGCTTGGGTGCCATCTTCGATGAACCAACGCACCATTAAATCGATTGAGGAGCCACCAAAACCTGTCGCAATCACGCTTGGATTGGCTTTAGTAGAGACACTATCCACTTTATCCAGCGCCCGTAAAATTTCAGCCTTTGCTGCTTCGATATCATCTTCGTAACCAATACCAACGGCGACTTGTAGACGGCGCTGCTTATAGGCGGTATTAACAGTCAATGCTGAAGTATACAAATCCGAGTTTGGAATGACCACTTGTCGACCATCATAGGTCTTGATGGTCGTCGCACGGATTTTGATGTCTTCAACCGTCCCTTCATACTCCCCTGAGACAATCTGATCGCCAATACGAAATGGCTCTGAGATAAGTAGTAAAATACCAGATAGCAAGTTTTGAAAAATATCCTTAAAAGCAAAACCAATGGCGACCGAACCAATACCGAGCGCACCAATAAGCTTGGCAGGTGTAAATCCTGGTACGGCAATGACCATGGCAATCATAAAACCAATGAAAATAATCAGTGCACCGCCTACCCGCTGAAACACTTTAACTAAGTTTTGATGACGACTGCGGCTACCCAATAGTTTATGTACGACTTTTTTGAAGACAATCGATAAAAACCAAAAAATCAGGATAACGATGAGCGAAGCCACAAAATGCGGTATACGCTCAACAAAGCCAATCAGGATGCCATTCGCCGAATCGATGATGCTTTGATACGTCAACGCATCTGTCGTTGTCGATCCAGCAACTGTCTCACTACTTACCGCGGTTTCTGCCTCAGAGGTAGGCATTCAGGGGTCACTCCTTTGATATGTGAACTTTTTAAGTCAATGATACGCCATCGCTGTTGTTTGTCAGGTCCTAAAAACTAGCCCATCAAATCGGCTTGTACGATCTCGATCCAATAGCCGTCAACGTCTTTAATAAAAGCGATATTTTTCATACTGCCATCTTCGGGACGTTTTTTGAATTCGACATTATTTTTATCAAACCAAGCCACCGCTTCATCAAGATTCGGCACACTAAAGCAGATATGTCCAAAACCTTGTGGCTCACTATTACCATCGTGATAGCTAAAGTCAGATTTAGTCTCGGTACCATAATTATGGGTCAACTCTAAAATACCGCGCTGACGGAAGGCAAAGATTTCTAAATCCTCACCAGCGGGTAAATTCTCACGCTCGCTATCGGTCAGTTTGGCTAAGAAATATAAATCAAATTCCATATCAGGGAACTTTTTTACCGCCAGCAAAGTCATGCCAAGCACGCCAGTATAAAACTCCAATGATTTAACAGGGTCTTTTACCCGTAGCATGGTGTGGTTAAAGGTAAAGCCTGAAGTCTGTGCAGAAATGGGCTGAATGCCAGCGGTATTTACACTGCTTGCAGGCTGCGCTATCGTTGCTTCATTATTATTGGTTGAATTGGACGCTGACGTAGACATAGTTATCCTAATAGTTGACAAGTTATGGAAGTTAAAAATCAGCAAATCACGCTATTTGTGATTTGCTTAACTCTCTCATCATAATAAAAAATGGCAGGACTAATGATAGGATTTTGTAAGAACTTATAATCTATACAGTCAATCTATATGGATAGTTATATTCAATTATTAAACACAAGCGCGCTAGCCTCACCCAAAATAAAGGTAAGGCTAGCGCTATTTTATTGATAATATTGACAATAGAATAGCCATTAACTTTATAACGACTAACTATCTAAAAACCGTACCTTCCCTGTTTCTAAATCATACTCTGCGCCAACGACCAATAACTGACCACTGTTGGTCAAGTCTTCTAGCGCCCGCGAACCATGCTTAAGCTGGCTGACCGACATGCGCACGTTGGCACTTATTGAGCGATTGACCAATTCATCAGCATCGACATCTTGCCCATTGGCAGTAGCAAGCTCATGTAAGTTATAAACGCTTGGGCGGATACGATCGACGATTGACTGTAAATTGGGCGAGTAATTTTGCTCAGGGTTGATCAGTGCATCGACACAAGCAGTGACGGCGCCGCAATGCGAATGTCCCAAGACCACGACCAACTTTGTACCGAACTTTTCGGCGGCAAATTCTACTGAACCGATTTGCGAAGGCGCAACCACGTTACCTGCTACCCGAATCACAAACAAATCACCCAAGCCTTGATCAAATACAATTTCGACCGGTACTCGGGCATCGGAGCAACCCAAAATGATGGCTAACGGGTCTTGATTACTCACCAGTTCTGGTCGTCTTTGCATCATTGGATCAGTGTTGGTGAGGCTATCCATGTAGCGCGTATTGCCTTCTTTTAGCAGTTCAAGCGCTTCTTGACCTGTTTTTGGGCGGATATCAGTAGGCATAAGGGTTCCTTGATTATAAAATGATTAGAATAATAAATCTCTTTTTTTGACCATGGCTTGGCTAAGCGTTTTGCCCGACATATCAGGCTTCCTGTATTTCTTAACCACAAAATTATTGTATAGGAATAAAGGGAGAAAAATCATAAAAAAATTGCTTTTAATCTCGTTATTTAAAGATGGTCATGGCTGGTAAAGCGGCAGTCAGTCACATTAAAATAACCAATAATAAGCCTGTGACACTAGGGTCTGTTGAACATTCAAATGTGGCACTGGCAGTGGCTATTTTTTAGACAATACGCAGTGAAATTTTTGACGCCTAGTCATTCTAGGTTAGATAATTTCGCCATGTATTGGCAAAAAATAGCTCTGCCCCAAAGGGCTGATGCTAAAACCACCCCAAACGTTGTTGTAAACCTAGCTAAGGTCTCGACATTATCGTCGGTTTACGCCTGATTTGATAAAAGGTTTGGGACGATTTTAGCAATCAGCAGTCCTAATATTTGAATGTTCAACAGACCCTAAGAATGCTAAGAAGAAAGCAAAGGTTATCAGAACGAATTTTTGGCCCATAATAAAATGGTATGGCGAACTTATAACGAACTTGCACTGATTTATATCAAGGGTTTGTTATAATACGCAGCAACCAGACCACGCTTACGCTCAGGCCAGTCATCGAAATTGCAGCGATTTTATTTGGTCGCGGCCCCAGTCTATCGAGCGCTTAGGAAACTATATTATGAATGACTCATCTATGAACACACATAGAACTTCTATGCCGCCGAACGCCGATAAGGTGCTGCTACAACTGACTGGTCTAAAAAAAACCTACGATCAAACCGAAGTGCTAAAGGACATCAATCTCGATATCAAGCATGGTGAGTTTTTGACACTGCTTGGGCCATCAGGCTGTGGCAAAACGACGTTGCTGCGCTTGATTGCTGGTTTTGAGCAACCAAACGCTGGGGCGATTTATCTAGATGGTGTACAGATGGCAGGCTTGTCAGCCGATAAGCGTCCGGTCAATACCGTGTTTCAACAGTACGCCTTATTTCCGCATATGACCGTTGCGCAAAATGTTGCTTATGGTCTTAAACTTAAAAAAATTCCTAAAGACGAGATTCAAACGCGGGTGCGTGAGATGCTGGCCATGGTGCAGTTAGAGCATTTGGCCAATCGCAAACCGCAAGATTTATCCGGTGGTCAGCAGCAGCGTGTGGCGATCGCACGGGCGGTGATTAATCGTCCTAAACTATTATTACTTGATGAACCGCTGTCGGCGCTCGACCACAAGCTGCGTTTGCAAATGCAGTCTGAGCTCAAACGCTTGCAGCGCGAACTGGGCATCACCTTTGTCTTCGTCACTCATGACCAAGAAGAAGCGCTGTCAATGTCAGACCGTATCGCGGTGATGAAAGATGGCAGATTTCAGCAGATTGGCACGCCTATCGAGATTTATGAAACCCCCGCCAATTTATTTACCGCCAAATTCATCGGTGAGACCAATTTATTCAGAGCAGAAGTCAAAGGCGTCTACGCTGACCAGCCAGATCGTGATGGACAAGTCAGCAATGGGCGTATCGAAGTCGAAGTATGTGAATCGCAAGCGCAAGACGGACCGACGACATTACGTAATTTGCGTCGTCCGGACTTTGCTAATGATGTGCAAGTGGGCGATATCGTAAACTTACTGCTGCGCCCTGAAGATTTACGGATTTATGATCCCAATGATAACGCCCACGCTGGATTACTGGGCCGCGTCATCGAGAGTAATTATAAAGGTAGCACCTTAGACTCGATTATTGAACTCGCAAACGGTCATATTATTAAAGCCTCTGAATTCTTTGATGAAGATGACCCAAGTTTTGATTACAAGTTAAATGAAGCGGTCAAGGTCTCATGGGTGGATGGCTGGGAATGGGTGCTACCAGATGACGATTCAATCGACCAGTCAACCGCCAATTCGAGCGAACATCAAGGCATGTCTGTGCAAAAGGATGTCAGCTAATGGCAGCTAATAGCCGTTTCAATTTGGGCAACAAAAGTCCTTTTCGGACCGCAACGCTATGGCTGATCTGGGGCTGGTTGCTTATTTTTGCGTTATTGCCAAATATATTGGTCATCGCTGTCAGCTTTCTGACTCGCGATAGCAGCGCTTTTATTAGCTTGCCTGTCAGTATCGACAGCTATGTACGCATGATTGATCCGCTGTATTTTGAGGTATTTGTCCATTCGTTATGGATGGCAGGTATCACCACGGTCATCTGCTTGCTGCTCGGTTATCCTTTTGCTTGGCTGGTCTCTAAAGCCAATGTACGTTGGCAGCCGCTATTGATGATGATGCTCATCCTGCCGTTTTGGACCAACTCTTTAGTACGTACTTATGCCCTCAAACTGCTGTTTGCCAATAATGGCTTGATTAATAAATTGCTGCTAACGATAGGCGTCATCGATGCCCCTATTGATATTTTATACACCCAAGGCGCGGTGATAGCCGGCTTAACGTATTTGTTATTCCCGTTTATGGTATTACCGTTATATGCGGTATTTACCGATTTGCGTAATGATATGCTACTCGCTTCGCAGGATTTGGGCGCTTCAAAAACGCAGACCTTTTGGCACGTGGTGCTACCATTGACCACGCCTGGGATTATCTCAGGGGTGCTATTAGTGTTATTGCCAGCGATGGGTATGTTCTATGTGGCAGATATTTTGGGTGGCTCGCGCAATTTATTGGTTGGTAATATCATCAAAAATCAATTTTTGGATGCGCGTGATTGGCCATTCGGTGCAGCAGCCAGCGTATTATTGACCCTTGCGATGGCCGTACTATTACTCGCCTATCGTGCCAGTAGCCGCCGTATTGGCAAGACCGACTTTAATGAGGTGGCTTAATGTCTAATAACTCATTAAAGAACTCACCCGTGAAGAACAAGCGTCACATCAAGAAACCTAGCATCGGCAGCATAGCGGCTAAAGGCTATCTCGGACTGATTTATGCTTTGCTATATCTGCCCATTATTGTCCTAGTGGTGATGTCATTTAACAAGTCAAAAATTGGCTATAACTGGGGCGGCTTTAGCCTAAAGTGGTATGAATCACTATTTAATAACCAAGCCATGCTAGATGCATTTTGGCATTCTATCGTATTAGGGTTGGTCGCTGCGACCGTTTCAACATTGATAGGCACGCTCACCGCTTTAGCACTACACCGTTATAATTTCCGTGGTAAAGGCTTGCTAAACGGACTACTGTTCGTATTGATGATGTCACCTGAAATTGTATTGGCCATCTCATTGCTAGCACTGTTCTTATTAATTGGTCTGCAATTAGGATTTGTCTCGCTATTATTAGCACACATTACCTTCTGCCTACCGTTTGTGGTCATCACTGTCTTTGCACGATTAAGCAGTCTAGATGAGAAATTGATGGAAGCGGCACGCGACTTAGGTGCCAATGAGTCAACGATGGTACGTACCGTGCTCATTCCTGTAATTTTACCAGCGGTAATGGCAGGCTGGTTACTCGCCTTTACGTTGTCATTGGATGATGTGGTGGTTTCAACCTTTGTCACTGGCCCAAGCTATGAGATTTTACCGCTACGTATTTATTCAATGGTACGCGTAGGATTGAAGCCAGAAGTCAATGCCATTGGTACGCTACTACTGGCCGCCTCTTTGATATTGGTCATCATTTCGCAGTTGCTACTACGTCGGCGCTAATGAGTCATTAACGACTGATGTTAAGAGTGGCTGCTATTAAGCTTTGCATGATTTATACTAATTTTTGAATAAAAATCACTATAAAACGGTTATAATGAATTTTATTCACATTCGACTTTCTTTTACTTTTTCTTAAAATCAGTGGTTAGGTTACTTTATGCTCGAGCTTCGTCATCTGAATACCTTAACCGCGCTACGAGCGCATGGTTCACTCGCTGCTGCGGCCGATGAACTGCATGTCACGGCTTCTGCGGTCTCACATCAATTGAAAGAGCTAGAGAATTATTACGATATTAGCTTGGTCAACCGTCGCACGCGTCCGCTGACTTTTACACCAGCGGGCAAGACTGTGCTGGCATTGGCAGATAGCATCATGCCGCAAGTTACCCGTACCAAATCCAATCTAAAGCGCTTAGCGCATGGTCAGGCAGGCAGATTGCGTCTGGCTTCTGAATGTCATAGCTGCTTTGATTGGCTGATGCCGATACTCAATCATTACCGCCGTGAATGGTCGGATGTTGAGCTGGACTTTGCAACGGGGTTTGAGCCTGAGCCGCATCATCTGCTCATGGAAGGTGATATTGATTTATTGATTACCACCAGTGATTTACCGATAGACGGTATCAGTTATCAGCCATTGTTTGAGTATGAGAGTCGCTTGGTACTGTCGCCCACGCATGATTTGGCAGCACAAGAATTTATTGAACCCAGTGATTTGACTGAAGAAACCTTAATTGCTTATCCAGTAGAGGCCAAGCGTCTCGATATTATCGCCAACTTTATGACGCCTGCACAGGTGAGCTTTGAGAATGTTCGTACTACAGAGCTGACAGCGATGCTTATTCAGCTGGTCGCTAGTGAGCGCGGAGTTGCTGCATTGCCTGATTGGGTTGTGGCGGAATATGAGAAAAAAGGCTGGGTCGTCTCGCGGAAGTTAGGTGCAGGTGTGCATTGTCAGTTGTATGCAGCAACGCGCACATCTAGCCAAGATACAGCGTATATGCAAGGGTTCGCAAATTTACTAGAAGGGATAGTGAAGCCGTTGTAGGTTCATTACTGATTACTTTCTTATAGTTATAAAATATTAGTCACTTTTTCATATCATAACGAATGTTATGGTAAATGAGTTTAATATGGCTCAAAGCCATTACTCGAAAACTATTCTATTGTGTGATCAGCATCGTTGATCTTATTAAATTCGGTTTTAGTAACAATCTGTCTATGCGCTTTAAAAAACTCTATGACTCGCTCATTATTATCGACAAAACCTTGAATAATCTTGGGGTGATCTAGCACTCGACCATCAGCTGCTATGACATCTTTAAACGCTTGCGCAAATTGCGTATCGTAACCGCTCAGATTAAATCTTTGGTTGTAGTCATCATTCATTATTCTAATTCGATACTTTAATAAAAAATCATCATCCAGTATGGTGTACAAGTCATAATAATTATGAAAAGAGCTAAGTTTTTCATTAGGGTACTTCATAAACATGAGTTTTAATGGACTGGTCTGATTGGGCATATCATCTATTACTAGCATTTCTTGACTAGAGTCGGCATAAAATCGCTCAATGTTTAACGTTTTTTCTATTAGCGACTCTGGGGGGAAAGTATTATAAAAATAGTCTTTACCCCTAACTACTTTTTCAACGATTTCACCATCAGTTTTATTTGAATCAATCAATCTGTAAAGTGGTCTCAAGTCTGTATAAAAAACCATACCTAGTTTTTCTGAAGGGCAGTGATAACTATTCGAGGGGTTACCTGAGAATGTTTTCGCTTGAAATTTTAGTCTCAAATGTTTTGTCGAAAACTCATTAAAGTCACCAGCATCATTATTATTACAACGTGGAAAAGTGGCGACAAATACCTTATCTGATATTTCTGCTGGTATATAAGCGGTAACTAGCTCATTTGGGTTTTTTGGCTCTGTACATCCGGTTACTAAGATTCCTATAGCACTTAGAATGAAAGTACCTATGAATTTCAATGTCGTCATAATCATCTTATTTCGTACAGTTAAGTCTCGTTAAATCCTGATTTGAGTATACCCCAAGGGAACCAGTTATTTTGCCCTTTAAACTTATTAATAAACCACTCAAAACAGACTGATATAATGGAACTACTTATAACAGACCATCAAGCAAGCAATACCTATAAAAGCTCATAAAACCAGCTTAAAAAAATAAAATCCCAGCGCGGTAGCCAGTAATGTGAGTCCCACATGTAAACCGATAAGCGCCAATCCTGCCAGCAAACGGCCGTCATTCACAAAGGTAAAAACCTCCGCGCTAAAGGTACTAAACGTCGTCAGTCCGCCTAGAAAACCAGTGATGACGAACAGTCTCACGTTGTCAGATAAGCCAGTACCCATCCGCCCGAACCATACTAGCGCTAGCCCTATCAGCAGTCCACCCAAGACATTTGCACCTAATGTACCTAGCGGTATCCAATGATGCAGCGGATTAAAGCGCGCCAACCACCCTCGTAAACAAGCTCCAAATGCGGCGCCCAAACCAATCGCAATCCACTGCATAGCTCATCCTTACTTCAGATAGTTTTCATGGGCATCAACATGGGCATGACGCCCAATCAATAGCACCTTTATACCGCAGGCAACTCTGTCATCGGCCAACGTGGCACACAGCTCACCGCCAAATCATCCGACTGCCCTGCTTGCAAGCGCTCGTAACCGGCATAAGCAATCATTGCCCCATTATCGGTACATAGCGCAGGCGGTGCATAGTGCACCGTTGCATTTATTTTGGCCAGCTCCGCTTCTAACGTTTCACGCAGATGAGTGTTGGCACTGACGCCGCCTGCAATCACTAGGCGACTCATGTCTGCTTGCTTGAGTGCTTTGACGCATTTCTTTACCAGTGTATCGACCACTGCATGTTGAAAGCTAGCGGCAATATCAGCGCGTACTTGTGGATCACTCTCGGCACCATTTCCTGAACCCCCTGAGAGTGGGGTGTCTTTGATAAGGTTATGCACGGCTGTTTTCATACCGCTAAAGGAGAAGTCCAAACCACGGTGTAGCATCGGTCTTGGCAAGCTATACACGTTTTGATTGCCTGTCTCAGCCAGTTTAGCGATATTGGGACCACCAGGATAGGGTAAGCCTAGCATTTTAGCCGCTTTATCAAAGCACTCACCCGCAGCATCGTCGATCGACTCACCCAATATCTCATATTGCCCAACCCCACGTGCAGCAATGAGCAAAGTATGTCCACCAGAAACGAGCAATGACACGAAAGGAAAGGCAGGAGGGTTGGCACCCATCAGCGGTGCCAACAAATGGCCTTCCATATGATGAATGCCAATCGCTGGGATCTCTAAGCCATACGCCAAGCTGCGCCCAAATAATGCACCTGTCATCAATGCACCAATGAGTCCAGGCCCTTTGGTATAGGCAATCGCATCGATCTCGCTTTTCTTGATATCGCACTGCTCTAGTAGCTCATTAAGTAAAGGTACCAGCTTACGAATATGATCACGGCTGGCAAGCTCAGGCACGACGCCGCCATAGAGTGCGTGCAGCTCTATTTGTGAATACAGCACTTGCCCAAGCAAACCTTGACTGTCAGTGTCTATCAGCTCACTATCAAAAATCGCCAGTCCCGTCTCATCACAAGACGTCTCTAAACCCAATACTTTCATACTCTTGCCTTCATATCGTCTTTTGCAGCGTTTTCGTCTTATGCCATTAACAACGTGCATAAAAAAACCGCCATTGTCAGTCACAATGACGGTCAGTTTAGCAAATTTCAATGGTCAATATATGGCAATACGCCCCATCAGCTCACAGACGCCAACATATAATCAACCGCAGCATGCACTTGTGCTTCAGTGACGCCATTGATCGCTTGCGCGGGCATCTTATTAAAACCTTTAGCAGAATGGCTATACAGCGTCTCTTTGTCTTTAGTAATGCGCGCACTCCACGCAGCGGTATCGCCATATTTTGGCGCTTCTAACAGCCCTTGTGCGTGACACATCTTGCACTGCGCCTCATAAAGCTTGGCCCCAGCGTCCGCAGCCAGTACTTCAGGTTCGGCTTCGGCTACTGGCTCTTCTATCGCTTCACTGACCTCGCTCTCTACGGCAGGCTCGGGCGTCACCACTTCAGGCTCAGCGACCGGCGGTGCTGGCTCGACAGCGACGGCGTCAGCTGATTCGCTGACCGCAGCTGGTTCTTCAGCCGTTGTATTGTCACCACTACACGCACTAAGCGCCAGTAACGCGCTAATACTGAACACCGACAATGTCCATTTACCAAAACTCATACGCGGTTGCTTATTACTCATGATCATACCTCTATATAAGGGTTCATCTTAGCGGCTGTCATTACAGCGCATAAAATCCGTCACGACCTTGCACATTGAGCGCTATTAATTGGCAGTTGCTTCAGCGTCAGTCGTTGCGGTATCCGCTACGGGCGGGGCGGCACTAGTATCAGTAGCAGCTGTATCCGTACCAGTCATAGTCGCATCGGCACTGTCAGCCATATCCGTATCAGCACCCGCTTCAGCAGTGGTAGCGCCGTCAACTGCTGTACCGTCCGCTGCCATATCTGTCGCTGGCATCGGTGCGGTTTCTGGAAAATCCATCTCTTCAGCTTCAGGTCCATTGGCAAGAGCAAGCTTGGCGGCCTCATCTACCCGATCAACGGCTTTTACTTCATGCGACCCACCTTCTTTATCACTGCTACAAGCACTCACGCTAAATCCAAGAGCGACCAACAATGCGGTGCTTAAAGCCGTATTTAGTACTGTTTTTTTCATTCCAACATCCTCAATAAAATGCCCAAAAATCATTAGTGTGTCACTGACTATATAGAAATTATCATAGCATAAAGACAAGACAAACCGTTATAGACAGTAGGGATTTTTTGTTGGATTATCTGTGACGGATTTAACCAAATATAAACAAGATAAGTAAACCCAAAAACTTCCTAATAGGTTGTAAAAAATGCGCTAGCCCAAATATTTTTCAATTACTCATACTGAGAGATAAATGCATGAAAACCATTGACTTTATTCGCATTTATTATTAAAATACTCGCCCTTGTGCTATAGTACAAGATTATCCTAGTTTGAGTTGATGCCTGTAATCTTGAGATATTACGGCTAAATACTAATACACAACCAAACTAATGCCTTTATATCTCATCCTCATAAGGAGTCTTCATGCCTGCAGTTAAGGTTAAAGAAAACGAACCAGTTGATATCGCAATCCGCCGCTTTAAGCGCGCTTGTGAAAAAGCCGGTGTATTATCTGACGTGCGTAAACGTGAATTTTATGAAAAACCAACGCAAGAGCGCAAGCGCAAAAAAGCAGCTGCGGTAAAGCGTTATAAGAAAAAATTACAACGCGAAACTATTCGTACCACTCGTATGTACTAATCGATAATACGATTAGTTAAGTACAAGCGCTACATTAACGCCACTGTTATCAATCGATATCAGTGGCGTTTTTTATGCTACAATTTTTATTATTGCGGTCGATACTGCCGATAATAGCGTCTTTCATTAAAAAGACCGCTTTCGCAGACTGCCTATCGACAAACTTACCTTATAAGGATAATAACAGTGAGCGACCTTAAACAAACCCTATCAGACAATATTAAAACCTCTATGAAAGCCCGTGAGCTTGAACGCGTCAAGGTATTGCGTAACGTGCACTCCGTTATCAAGCAAATTGAAATTGATCGTCAAATAGAGCTTGATGATGCAGGCGTGTTAGAAATTTTGCAAAAGCAGCTAAAACAACGTCAAGAGTCACTTGGCATTTTTACCGAAAATGGCCGTGACGACTTGGCAACCAAAGAGCAGTTCGAAATTGATATCATCAATGAGTTCATGCCCAAGCAAATGGATGATGATGAGCTGGCTGCTATGGTAAATGCCGAGATTGCAACGCAAGGCGCCACTTCTATGCGTGACATGGGCAGTGTGATGGGCGTATTAAAAAATAAAACCGCAGGTCGTGCGGATCCAGCGCTCATCTCTAAGCTGGTAAAAGACGCGTTGCAAGGTTGATAGCTTTGTAATAAACACCATTGTTTAATATCAATGCCTAGGGCGTGTGCTAATTTTAAAAATGGTGATTCAAAGATACACATAACCGCCTAAGGCTTAAAGTCTTTGGCGGTTTTTACGTCTTTAATTTCTGCATTTATGCTCGCTAATAGCGGACGTGCACTACTTGCTTGCCCCGTCGTTTGCATACGTTCAGCCAACTGTTTGGCCTGTGTTAAGGAAGTAAGTGCACGCTCGTAACGTCCATTCCAGAGCTGGTCATGGCTGCGATAACGTAGCGCATTAATGGTAGCAATATTTTTAAGTTGCGCAGAATCAGTGGTTTTAGCGATTTTTTCATTGGCCAGTTGTAGGCTTTGCCAAGCGTAGCGATCGGCTGGCTGCTGCTGGGTCAGAGGTTTTAACAAAGCTTGTGCCTTGGTCGGCTCATTACTATTGGTCAACGCCTCAGCCAAATACAACCGCAAATCACGGCGCTCAGGATACAGACGCTGCTGACGCTCTAATACCTCGGCGGCTTGCTGCCACTTGCCTTGCTCGCTCAGAATTTGGCTGTGGGTAATCGACAACAAGGGCTCTAACACCTGCCGCCGCGCCACTGGTAACGCAACAAGTTCCGCCAATATCTCATTGGCGTCAGTAAAGCGTTGTTGCTCGCTATACCAAGTCATCAGTGACAGTTTGGCCCCTAAGCTGTTTTTGGCGGCTGCCGTCAAGGTGGTCTCAGACGCATGCTTACCGGTACTTTGTACACGCCAATAAAGCAGATCGAACAGCGCTTGATGACGCTGTTGCTGGCTTAATGACATGGTTGGATACTGCTGCGCACGACTTTGCGATTCACTCAAGCGCTCATTGCTCAAGGGATGTGAACGTACAAAACTGGGTAAAAACCGATTGGCTGTCTGATTCAGCTGGCTTTGTTGATTCATCGTCGCAAAAAAGCTGGGCATCGCCCGTGGGTCATATCCAGCTTGGGTCATGATTTGCATCCCTACCCGATCAGCCTCACGCTCATTATTGCGACTAAACGCCATGCTGCTATTCATCGTCGCCGTTTGGCTGCCCATCATCACTGCCGCTGCCGCATCACCATCGACCGCTGATGCGGCAATCGCGGCCAGCATGCCACCTATTTGCATCAGCATGGCTTTTTTACGTTCATCAACGCCGCTTTCGTAATGGCGTTGGCTAATATGCGCGACTTCATGAGCGACGACGCTGGCCAGCTCATCCATACTACTCGCAGCCAGTATCGTCCCTGTATTGATGCCGATGACGCCGCCTGGCGCGGCAAACGCATTGATACTGGGATTGTCGATAATGACCACGCCCAAGGGTGCTTGCTGACGCGCTTGCGCATTGAGCCGCCACGTCATCTCCTTGACCGTTTCTTGCACCCAAGGATCGTGCTCCATTTTGACACGACCATTGATATTTTGTAGCGACCATTCGCCAAGTAGCTTATTTTGATATTGCTCCGCAAAGCTCAGCCCTTGCCCGCGTAAGTTAGGTAAATCGAGCGCTTCTGAAGCTGGGTCTTGCCACGAGTCATAGGCAAATGGCGCAGCGGTACTTTCGCTACTATTGGCGACAGTTGCCATTGTCAATAAGGCAGCTGATACGACAATTTTTATGGCATGGGGCATGAGCAAACGAGCCGTTTTTTGCTTGGGTGTAGACGATATCATGTCTTGTGCATCCTTAACGATGAAACACGCATTCGAGACATTGACGTCTGGTTTACCACATAGCGACTGTCTATTAGAGTGATACAAATGCGCATCCTATCCGATTGATAACAACGTAATTTTGACTATACGAGCTTGTTTATATAAGGTCAATTCTAGTCTGCATTTAACTACCAATAACTTGGCTGCGCGTCACTATTGTGCAACATAACCATGTAATTATTAGAGCTGAATTTCAGCCTGTTTATTGCTAGCAATCTGCACAGATCACCATGAAAAGACACCTTGCTTAGTTATTCTAGTGAGCCAAACATTACGATGACTATATTCAACTGCAACTACATAGCGGCAATTTGCTATAATGATGCACGGTAGAGAGACTTTGCCATTATTGTTTTTTAATTAATGGCTCAAATCTATTGATAAGTTAATATTAATAATAATAGGCTATTGAATTCTCTATAGTTGTAAACGCCAGTTTTAATGTTTTAAGGGTAGGTTTTATGTCCGCTGACAGTCAGTTAATCACCGTAACAGGCTCTTATTCTGTCTGTTTGCCAGCCAGTTTGTCTGATACGCAGCAGCATGTTATTCGCCAATTATTAGATTTATTGTCTGCCTCTTATGAGGGTGATACTGAGTTGAGTGCTACGATCGACTCAAAGCAGCTACCCCTTATTATAAAGAACTTGGTAGACGGACGTGGACTTGCCTGCCCGATGCCATTGTTAAAAACCAAAGTGGCATTACGTGAGGTGGCAGCGGGCGAGTCGTTATATGTGGTGGCCACTGACCCTAACTCGCAAGCGGATATCACCGCTTTTTGTCAACAAAGCCAACAGGCTGGAACGACTCCCAGCTTAAAATTGATGGTTAACGAAGTCACCAATAAAGACATTAAGCCAGTTATCAACGAAGCGCTGGCTGATGGCATATCATCCCAGCATTGCGATACAATATATCACTTCATCATTACCAAAACTGATAGCAACTAAGCGTCGCTATCCTTTACAATTACAACAATAAAGATTTTTATCTGACTGTTTGTTTATCTATTTAACCAAGGTCAAGAATATGGCTACTACTGCTAATGATGCTGCGAAAACACGTAAAAAAGATGGCGCAGCGCCTGAAAAAAACGAAGCGCGCGATGCAGCTCTAAAAGCTGCTGCTGCGCGTCCACCTTATGATGCGAGTGCATTTGAAGATACGAGTACGCGTGACTTAGTGCCAGCGATGCCGACGCATCTATCAGCGCCTGGGGTCAATCTGGGCGCGTATATCAATACAGTGCACCAAATCCCTATTTTAACCCCAACGCAAGAGCAAGAGCTTGCCCATCGCTATTATGATGAAGGCGACGTGGAAGCCGCACGCTTACTCGTTATGTCGCATTTGCGCTTTGTGATTCACATCGCACGCAGTTACTCAGGCTACGGTTTACCACAAGCGGATCTCATCCAAGAAGGTAACTTGGGGTTAATGAAAGCCGTCAAGCGTTTTGATCCGAATAAAGGCGTGCGTTTGGTCTCTTTTGCAGTGCATTGGATTAAAGCGGAAATTCACGAATTTGTGATTCGTAACTGGCGCATTGTCAAAGTCGCGACCACCAAGGCGCATCGTAAGTTGTTCTTTAACTTACGCAGTCTCAAAAAGACCAATAATCAGCTAACATTAGAAGAAGCAGATGCCATTGCCAATGACTTAAATGTCACTCGTAAGCAAGTGCTTGAGATGGAATCGCGTCTCACCTCTTATGATGCTTCGTTTGAAGCGCAATCTAGCGATGATGATGACGGTCGTTATGCGCCGCAGCTGTTTTTAGAAGATGGTATCGATCCTGCTGAGATGGTAGAAGAATCGGATTGGGAAGAGAACAACTCATCAGCACTGATTGCGGCGATGGATACCCTCGATGATCGTTCACGCGATATCGTTGAGCAGCGCTGGCTGTCTGAGCAAAAATCTACCTTGCACGAATTGGCAGCGGTTTACTCTATCTCAGCTGAGCGTGTACGCCAAATCGAAAAAAATGCTATGGATAAAATTCGTGATGCTATGACCATCGATAGTGTCATTTTGCCCGATGACATTCAATAAGGCGGGCGCAAACATTCTATTCTGCACTATTGATAGGCTTGGCTAATGATAAGAGTTTGGGCATGGTAAATTGGATAGCTATTGCAGCGATTAATATGGCCGTCGCCGTTGCTTTAGGCGCGTTTGGGGCTCATGGTCTCAAAAGCATGGTTAATACTCAGCAGCTTGAATGGTGGCACACGGCAACGCTCTATTGGTTTGTCCATGCCCTTGGTTTGTTGCTCGTTGGCATCCTTATTCGCCTGAACTATACGACTCAGACGAGCGCATGGTTGCTACAGGTTGGCGTGATTATATTTGCTGGTAGCTTGTATGCAATGACCTTGGGCGCGCCGCGTTGGTTTGGCGCAATCACGCCTATTGGAGGCGTCTTAATGATTGCAGGTTGGCTATGGCTGGCTGTTTCGGCGTTTCGCTTGAGCAAGGTAGTTGTTTGACGTACACAGTTATTAACAGCCGCGAAAAAGATAGATAACAATGATGTCACTGAACGATATGGCGAAAAAAGGAATTTCAACCAATTAAGGAGTACATTTTATGAGTACCATTAGTGTTAATGGTAAACACCTACAGACCACCCATCAAACCGTGCAATTGGTCATCAATGAGCTAGGACTTAGCGAAGGTCGCTATGCAGTCGAGGTTGATGGAGATCTGATCCCAAAGAGCGAACTTGGTCAACTACGTATCGTAGAAGGGATGAATATTGAGGTGGTACAAGCAGTTGGTGGCGGCTAGCGGTTGATTCATTAGTCGTTTTAATATAGTCACTTGAAGATAGTCACTTGAAGATAGCCACTTGAAGATAGTCACCTCGAAAAAACTAGTAGTTAAGACAAACTGAACCTTATTAATTACACCATCTTTTGCGTTAAAGAATGACGATATGATAGCCAATAAAAAGACCTCAACGTTACATACGTTTGAGGTCTTTTTTATTGCTTATTACGTCATTACTCAATCGATGGGCTATTTATATTATTTATTCATATAGTCGATTCAATTTAAAAGTAGTACAAGGCAACCGAGTGTAGATGTATATGTGATACTTCAAGCGAGGTTAACGCTGTAATACTTTTATAGTGGAATGACTATACTATTTATGGGTTTATTAGCCACTATATATTGAGCGTCAATCATAATAAAACTAAACGGCTGGCGCTACATCAGCGGTAGTAAGGTCTTCATAGCGTCCATCACGCCCTGCACCCTGAGTTTTTTTACGCTCTTGACGGGTTTTGTATTTACGCACTTGTCTATCAAGCTTGTCTGCCATCTCATTAATGGCTTTATACATATCATCCTCAAGTGCTTGGACAAACATTTCTTGACCTGAGACTCGCATAATCGCTTCGGCTTTATGGCTTTTTTTACCACCATCACTTGCGCCGCTATTGTCTAGCGATAAGATCACTTTAATACTTTGTATCTGATCGAAGTGACGCTCTACTTTTTCAAGTTTTTCGCGAACTGCTTTGTCCATCGCATCGGTAACACTGATATGGTGACCACTGATAGAAACATTCATATTATTGTCCTTTTATTTATGACTTACAATCAACAGATGAGATAGCATTCCTGCCTTTATCATCTTGCCTTACCAACGACCGCTACAAAATTTTCGGTAAAAACTGACGTATTATTGTATTGCCAATTTAGTATCGCCAATTTTTTACCAAAATAAAAATCTGCTTCGTTTTGATCCTTGGTATGACTCTAATTTGTCATGAAAGCAGGTTAGTAGCAAGACAGTAAATTGTAATTAAATGTAATAAAAACTGTTGTTTCTTTCAGGTTTCTATATAATCAAAAAATTTTATTTTTTATATTTATAATCAGGTATATTGAAGGTTGCCTGACTTCAATGATAAGTCATTGAATTACGACAGTTAATATTTTTGCTTGCGCTGGGTAGATGAGCCAATATTCATCGCTTCACGATATTTGGCCACCGTTCGGCGAGCAATATCGATGCCTTCTGAAAGCAAATGGTCTTTGATGCGACTGTCAGACAGCGGTTTTTTGGGGTCTTCATCCCCTATTAACTGCTTAATCATCGCGCTAATGGCTGTTGATGAGATGTCGCCGTCGCTACTACTGACATGCGAGGAGAAGAAATGCTTGAGCGAAAACAAGCCTTGTGGTGTCAAAATAGTTTTGCTAGTGGTCAAGCGCGAGACGGTCGATTCGTGCAAATCAACTTCCTCAGCGATGACCTTTAGAATTAGTGGTTGCATGGCAGTCGCCCCATACTGCAAAAAATCTTGCTGATAGCGCACGATACTGGTCGCTACCTTTAATAAGTTTTGATTGCGCTCTTCAATACTACGAATAAATAGCCGCGCATCGGTGAGGTTTTCACGCAAGTATTGATTGTCTGGGCTGTCATCGCCGCGCTTGACCAAATTGGCATATTCTTGATTGACCCGTAGTTTTGGTAAGGTGTCAGGATTCAGGCGTACCTGCCAGCCATCGACTTGCGCAGTCGCATCGGCTCTGTTGCCATTACTGATGTTCTGAGTATGGTGGCGACGGATAGGCGTAACCAGCACATCAGGGATATCATAGCTGGCAGGTGGTTGCGCGTAGTCTGGCTGATAGCTTTGAAACAGTAGACCTGGCGAAGGATTTAAGCTGCGCAATAGAGTAAGCGCCGGGGTAATCTGCGCAGGCGCCAACCCTGTGTGCTCAGTCAGCGCCTTGATATTATTACTGACCAGATGCTCACTGGCGGACAATAGCGCTTGCGCTTCTTCTAGATAGCGAGTATCAGCATCGAGCTTGGCCAGCTGAATCGCTAAGCACTCACTCAGATTGCGCGCACCAACGCCTAAAGGGTCACACGATTGAATAATATGCAGTACCGCCATGACTTCATCATGCTCAACGCGCTCATCCCATTGATAAAAGCTCGCCATGGTCTCAAAGCTTTGTAATAACTCATCAATATCGAGGCGCACAAAACCCATATCATCCATCGAGTCCATCAGATATTCTGCAATCAGCGTGTCCGTCTCGGAGAGACGCTTAAAGTTGAGCTGCCAACGCACATGGTCTTGGATCGTCGCACAAGTGCCACCTTGATAGCTATCAAACTCATCATAATCTGGTCGTGTCAGCGCACTAGAGGCACTGCCTGCACTGAAATTACTGGCATCAAAACTGTCTGTGTCTAAGCGACCGTAATCATCGTTATCCAGTGCCTGATAATCTATCGCGCCATCATCGACACCTGACTGTTGCAGCTTATCGAAGCTGTCCGTTGCGCCATCACTATAGTCGCCCGTACTATCGTCGTCATAAGAGAAGGTGGCAGATGATGCAGTAAATGAATCAGCGCCAGTACCTTGGTTCCAAGTATCGAGGGTTAATGGCTCACTAAACTCATCCCTCATCGCATCATTAATGCTCTCGTACTCGTCTTCCTCCTCCTCGATACGTTCGAGCAGCGGATTACTATCCAGCTTGGCCTGAACCTCTTGCGCAAGCTCAAGACTAGAGAGCTGCAGCAATTTGATGGCTTGCTGCATTTGCGGGGTGAGCTTCTGTGACGTACTTAGCGTGGTCGCCAATCCGAACGACATACTCATGGGTAGCTTATTACACTCCAATCGTGGTGGTATAGTCGACCCGATATAAATCAGATACAGTGTCAGGCTCGCTTCATCTACTATTGGCCGTAGTGTCACGCACCTGTCTTTGCCTTTCTGGTATCTCAATTATATCAAACCGACTATATGTTATGCTGATTCAGGCGGTGACTTTATGATATCAGGTCATGAAGATAGCATTTTTTGCCACAATTTTGCTATGATAATTTATACCCTATGCGCATGAGTTTTTGACTTCTATCCCACAAAGCCGCTTAGTCACCAGCATGATGGGCTGAATAAATAGAGTGTTACGTGCATATAATCTATTAATAATGACAAGCCTATTATGATAACAAAGATGGGATAAGCGCCTTGTCAGCTTAAAAATAACTGAGAAACAAACGATGAATAATTCTATAAATAATGCGCAATTTACTATTGCTGCTATCCAAATGAACAGTCAGCAAAACATTGACAATAACTTAGCGGACATAAAAGCCGCCATCATTGATGCCCGCGCCCAAGGTGCTCAGCTGGTTGTGTTACCAGAAAACTGCTGTAGCATGGGTGAGCAATTTGCTACTGCTGAGCAATTTGATGTCCTGTCAGCGACGTTGGCAAACTACGCCCGCACCTATGGCATTTATGTACTGGTCGGATCCCTACCCTGCGCTTATCGGCCAGACGGGTTGGTCGTACCTGATGGTAGATTGCGCCAAGTCAGCCAGTTATTTGGCCCTGATGGCAAAAGGGTTGCACGCTATGACAAAA
The DNA here is from genome assembly GCF_000511065.1 of Psychrobacter sp. TB67. Taxonomy (NCBI): domain Bacteria; kingdom Pseudomonadati; phylum Pseudomonadota; class Gammaproteobacteria; order Moraxellales; family Moraxellaceae; genus Psychrobacter; species Psychrobacter sp. TB67. Next base: position 90,632 of record NZ_AYYA01000050.1, on the reverse strand, counting down.
TTCATTTATTTACAGCGACGGTAGCAGATAAGCAAGGCCGCTATAATGAAGCCGCCACGTTTGAGCCGGGCACGCAGACAGTGGTTGTACCGATTGAGGTAAATGATGCTGTTTATCAATTGGGCATGATGGTCTGCTTTGACTTACGTTTCCCTGCTTTGGCGCAGCGTTTGCGGCAAGCAGGTGCTGACGTATTGAGCGCGCCATCCGCCTTTACTTATTTGACGGGACAAGCACACTGGTCGCTGTTGCTGCGTGCACGTGCGCTAGACAGTCAATGTATGGTGATTGGCGCGGCACAAGGTGGCGATCATGTCTATAAAAATGGGAGTACGCGACAGACGTGGGGACATACTACCATTACCACTTATGATGGCACCATTATAAATAGCTATGATAATAGTGAACTAAATAGTCAAGCGGTGACTGAAAAACAGAAAAATTATGAAGTCATATTGGCAACTTTTGATAAAGAAGCTCAAGCCCAAGGGCGGCAAAAGATGCCTATCTTTGACTGTCATCGTTTGGCTTAAGGGTCGATCTGGTCTATTTTAAAATAAAGCTTTTAGAAGAAAGCTTTTAGAGCTTTAAATTTTAGAACGTTAGCCTTTAGAAAATTCATATTCTACGTTGAATCTTTGTCATTCTGCGCATGCGTGGCACGCGGATGTGCGCGATCATAGACTTGTGTCAATTTAGCAAAATCTACATGGGTATAGATTTGCGTCGTGCTAATATCGCTATGCCCAAGCATCTCTTGTACCGCCCGCAGATCACCGCTGCCAGATAGCATGTGCGAGGCAAAGCAATGGCGTAATAGATGCGGATACATATTTTGCGCAATGCCTGCCCGCGTTGCCGCGACTTTTAGACGTTGCTGCACTGCCCGCGTTGACAAGCGTGTGCCCAATTTTTCACTGATAAATAGCGCCGTGTCCATCTGCTCCACCCACAGGTTACGATGCGGTAGATAACGGCTAATTGCTTCTGCTGCTTTTAAACCTAACGGTACTATGCGCGTCTTATTGCCTTTACCAGTTACTCGTACTCGCAATTCGGACAAATCCATATCTGCCATATCTAGGGCGACCAATTCGCCGACCCGTAGACCGCTGCTATAAAGCAGTTCAAACATCGCTTTATCACGCAACCATAAGCGTGCTTGTTCTGGCGTATCAGGGATTTCTTGATCTAGCAATTGCGTCAGTAAATCCACGTCAGCGATCGACGGTAGCGGCCTAGGACTGCGTTTAAGCTGATAGCCGGTCGTTGGATTGATACGCGCCAAATCCTCCTCGATTAGCCAGCCATAAAAGTGGCGGATGGCGGACAGCTCTTGCTGGACGCTAGCAAGCGCAAGTTTGTCCTCATCGAGTCGTTGGCTAATATGCTGGGCCAGTTGGCGTTTATCGCAGCGCGTCCACGTCAGGCGCTTGCCGCGTAAAAACAGCGCCAACTGGTTTAGTCCAGCAAAATAAGCGGTCAATGTATGCGCTGAATGATTGCGCACTGACAAAGTGTTTAGCCAACGATGTACTGGTGCCAATAATTCTCGTAGCACAGCGTCTGGCTCTATCGTGGCTGCCAGCTCAGCGGATAGCCATGATTTTGACTTAGAGTCTACTGTAGGCGCTGTCGTCATTGTCTATTAGCCTTCTGGATTGGGCTTGATGCCCGCTTGCGCCATTAAGCCATCTGGGCTAAATACGCCCTCATAAACAAAGGCGGTCGGCCCCGTCATCATGACCGAATAGCCCGGCTGCCATTTAATAATCATGCTACCGCCATAAAGTTGCGCGCGCACATCTTCGCCTTCATCAAGCCAGCCTTCACGGACACCGATAGCCACTGCTGCACAGGCACCCGTCCCACAGGCTTGGGTCTCACCGACGCCGCGTTCATAGACACGTAGGCGAATATGGCGCTGGTTCATCACTTGCATAAAGCCGACATTGACACGGTCGGGAAAGGCCGGATGCGATTCAATCGCTTTGCCCAAGGTTTCAACGTCAGCATCAAGTACATCGTCAACCTTGATCACCGCATGTGGGTTGCCCATATTGGCAACATAAAGCTGCACAGGCGTCCCATTAACGTCTAAATGAAAAGCGTTTTGGATTTTGGTGGTGGCTCGCGGGGTAAATGGAATCTCGCTTGGCTCAAATTTCGGCTTGCCCATATCGACCTCTACCCAACCGTAGCGATCAGTCGTCAACGAAATAATACCACTCGCCGTCTCAACACGCAGACGCTGCTTAAATGACAGCTTACGCGCTTGGACAAAACGGGCAAAACAGCGGGCGCCATTGCCGCACTGCTCAACCTCGGTGCCATCGGTATTAAAAATACGATAACTAAAATCAACGTCAGGGCGCATGGGTGGCTCAACCACGAGCAATTGGTCAAAGCCAATGCCCAGATGACGATCACCCAATAATTGCACCAAGTCCTTGGTCAAGTCTAAGCGCTGAGTCACCAAATCGATGACCATGAAATCATTGCCCAGACCATGCATTTTTGTAAATTCTATGAGCATATCCTTGAGTCCTATCCTATTTTTATGTATGCGTTATATTAGCACGCTGTCAGATACAATGATAATTATCAGCGCTATCAAATACTAAGTTATATTTCTCCCTTAAAACCAACACCTTGATAAATTTCTACCATAAAAAAACCCACTATCAGCACGATAGTGGGTTTTTTAATATTCAAATATCGCGGAAATAATATTAATCAGCTTGCCACAATGTCTCATCTGCATATAGCGCTTCAATGGTTTCACGTTTGCGAATCAATTGATGAAGATTTCCGGACACCATTACTTCACTGGCACGCGGACGCGAATTATAATTGCTACTCATGGCAAAGCCATAAGCACCGGCACCCGTTATCGCTAAAACATCATCTGTAGCGAGCGACAATAAACGGTCTTTTGCTAAAAAGTCCCCTGTCTCGCAAATCGCACCAACGATATCCCACGGCTGCGTACCATCAGTATCCAAGCCTTTATTCGGTAACGTTTCAGGAATCACCGCCATTTCAGCTTGGTACAAAGCCGGACGAATTAAATCGTTCATCGCCGCATCAACAATGGCAAAATTCTTGTGCTCAGTTGGCTTTAATACGTCAACTGTGGTCAATAATATACCAGCATTGGCCACAATACTACGACCGGGCTCAAATAATACCGTCAGGCCAAGTGCGCTTAATTTAGGCAATAACGCCTCGGCAAATTCATCGATAGAGACAGGCGTTTCATCAATATAACGTACCCCTAAGCCGCCGCCCAAATCGATATGACGTAGCTCGATACCTTTGTCACGCAGGCTATGCACCAGTTCAATAATTTTATCGAGTGCGGCAACAAATGGTGCAACTTCAGTCAGCTGCGAACCAATATGACAATCAATTCCAACGATATCGATATGCGATAACTCTGCTGCTTGTTGATAGACCGCGACCGCATCTTCGTGAGCGATGCCGAATTTGTTGTCTTTTAAGCCGGTTGAGATATACGGATGGGTCTTAGCATCGACATCTGGATTGACGCGCAGTGAGATTGGTGCAGCTTTATCCAACTGCTGAGCAACCTCATTGATTAAGGTCAGTTCACTAATCGACTCGACATTAAAGCAGCCAATGCCTTGGGTCAGAGCATATTCGATATCACTTTTGGTTTTACCCACGCCTGAAAAAACGACCTTGCTAGCGTGTCCACCTGCCGCCAGTACTCGCATGAGCTCACCACGCGAGACAATATCAAACCCTGCACCTGCTTGTGCTAATACGCCAAGAACGGCAAGATTAGAATTGGCTTTTACCGCATAACAAACCTGATGCGTTAGACTGGCAAAGCTATCGGTATAGGCTTGATAGACATCTAATATCGCCTGCTTTGAATACACATAACAGGGCGTACCATAATGCTTGGCCAATGCTGCAACACTCACCTGCTCCATATATAAAGCGTCGTCGCGATAGTGCAGTGCTGGTAAATGGGCGGTCAAGGCTTGAGGATCGACATACAATCCTTGCTCAGTTTGGGTCGTGACTGACTCACCAAGGGTAGACTCGGTGATGCCGGTTTGTTGCTCAGAATGACTCATATAAACTTCTCTAATTTCATCAGGTTATCAAGGGTAAAGGTTATCGATTGAATAGAGGACATGTCCTAATAGTCGTTAGGATCGGTACTCGGCTCAGGCAATACTTGCTGCTGCTCTAGGTAGCGCTCTTTTTGATAGTTATCGTCATCGACACCAGCGAAAGCAGCGTCTTGCGGATTGCTGGTACTATTGAGTCTACCGGTACTTTCTTGCACGGTTTGGCTACTGGAATCTACTAAATATAAATCGCCTTTTTGCCCGCAGCCTGATACGCCAAGCATCACGCTACTGCCAATGAGAAAAGTATAGAAGGCTCGGCGACTACCGCTAACCAATACGTCAGCAGATTTAGGCTTCAAAAAATGGTGTTTAATAAACATAGCGTAGAGAACCTTTAACGTTGCAATGCTGTGGAGGCGCTAAAATAAGCCGTATAAGTAAAAAACCAAATGAAAATTGGATCACCAAAACAGGGACGACACAACAAGGTTTAATCATAGCATTATTCTATAAAGCTGTGCGCATAGTGACTATAAACCATGTAGTAGCAATCATACTAGCATTGACACTAGCGCTCAGAAATCTATCGATTAGTATCACCCGAAAATCCATCAAGAATTGATAGTCATATTAGAGGCTGTTGAACATTCAAATATTAGGTCTACTGATATCCATTTTTCTTGCTTGCTGTGCCTGCGCAGACAGAGGCTACAAAAAATTGATATCATCGATACTGTCGCGTTTTTAGGGTATTTTAACTATAGCTGCAACTGTGTCTCTAAAAGCAATGTCAGATAACCGATTTTTTTCAGCAAATAGCGAGATGAAAGTTCTTCGACAAACTTTCTTACAATTTATATTGCGAATGGGTTTAGTGCTTTAGCCGCTATTAAACACCAGTGATACTCGGTGTACAGTTGTATCAATTACACCCTCAGTACTGAATTTAAACCTTATCGTGGTCGTGGTATACGCACAAAAATATGTTACATTATAGTCAAACCTTGCAGCTGTGACGAGGCGCTCGCCAGCGACTCATCGACACTTATCAAGTATGGCAGTGCGAGAATGACCAAAATCAGCACTATTCTTGTTTGACCTATGTCAGCGTGAATACGGCTGGTTTTTGTTTATTTAACCCGTGTTAATCTATAATGATTCACCACTTATAAAATATAATCTAAGGATAGAGTATGAGCGCCGGCGTAACCACCACTTTTGACGATAAAAATTCTGACACATCAACCCTAACCAATCCTACCCTAGTACTTAACTGCGGTTCTTCTTCTATCAAATACGCGCTTATTAGCGATGACGAAACGACTCGTATCACTGGTCTGGCTGAAAACTTAGGCCTCGATACTGCCCGCATCAAACACACCACCTTAAACGGCGAAAAACTCGAAATCTCTATTCCCGGTGGTCGTCATAAGCTAGCACTACAAAAAATCCTTGAACTCCTTGAGCAGTATCACTTCATTGCGGTTGGTCATCGCGTGGTACATGGTGGCCGTGAATACTCTGAAGCCGTACGCGTGGACGATCACGTTCTGGAAGAGGTAAAGCGTCTAAAAGTATTGGCACCGCTACACAACCCTGCCAACGCCTTGGGTATCGAAGCGGTACAAGCTATTTATCCTGATATTCCACAAGTGGTCGTGTTTGATACCGCCTTCCATCAAACCATGCCACCGGTGGCCTTTCGTTATCCGCTGCCAAAAGCCCTTTACGAAGAGCATAAAATTCGCCGTTATGGATTCCATGGCACGTCTCATGCGTATGTGTCAGAACGCGCCAGCGAAATTACGAGCGCGAAAGGTCCACATGGTTGGCTCACCGCGCATTTGGGTAATGGTTGCTCAGCGACTGCTGTCTATGATGGCAAAAGTCTTGATACCAGCATGGGGCTGACGCCGCTTGAAGGTCTAATGATGGGCACGCGCAGCGGTGATGTAGACCCAAGCTTACATATCCACCTGAAGCGTCAACTGGGCATGAGCCTAGAAGAAATTGATAAAATGCTCAATAGCGACAGTGGTCTGCTCGGTATTTCAGGCTTATCAAATGATTTGCGTACCATTGAGCAAGCGGCTAACGAAGGTCATACAGATGCCAAGCTCGCTATCGAGATGTTCTGCTATCGTGTCGCTAAATATCTTGCCAGCTTAAGCTGTGCCCTACCTAATTTTACGGGCATTGTCTTTACTGGCGGTATCGGTGAAAACTCTCTCACCACGCGCACGCGCATTTTGGAGATGATGCCGCATTTTGGTATCAAAGTAGATGCCGATAAGAATGCTCATTTGGTTGGTGGTAGCGAAGGCAGTTTCCACGGTGATGGTAGCACCATTGAGCTGTGGGTTGTACCGACCGATGAAGAGCTCCGTATCGCCCAAGAAACCTGTCATGCTTTGGGTTTAAAATAAGTCTGATGGCTTTATGAACATTTAGACGTTTTTCTCATGCCATCAAGGATGGATTGAGCTTTAAAAATATAATAAACAGTAGGATACACTATGCAAACCATTTTACTTGTTCCTATCAGTCGCGGTATCGGGGTGACGTCAGCCGCGCTTGGTCTGATTCGCGCCTTTGACTATAACGGTATCAAAGCCGGATTTATGAAGCCGTTTTTGCAAGATGACACGCTGGATAAACAACACAGCTTGGACAGCTCAAGTGCGTTGACCATGCATGCTTTTGGCCTCAACCCACCTCAGTCTATCAGCCGTCAGCACGTCGAACGCATGATTGGGGATGACAACCTTGATGACTTGATGGAAGAGGTCGTCGGCAATTATCATACGCTTGGGGATGATTATGATGTGGTCATCTGCGAAGGCTTGGTATCAACCACCGAGACCTCTTATGCCTCACAAATCAACCGCGCGATTGCTCATGCGTTAGATGCCAAAATTATATTTGTCAGCACCGCTGATACTGGCAAGCCTGCCTACTTAGCCGATAAGTTAGATGTACACGCCCGCGAATTTGGCGGTATGGCAAGCAGTCGTACCTTGGGCTGCATCTTAATGCGCGTCCACGATGTACCCAATACTTTTGAGACCCAGCCGGTTGCTCCGGGTGAAGCGATAATCAGCTTGGACAGCACGTTCATACAAGAAGTGCAGCGGCTGTCACCGTTTTTTAATACCGAACAATTTCACTTAATCGGTGTGGTGCCATTTAGCGACTCACTATCCGTGCCACGTACTTGGGATATCGCCACCGAGCTTGACGCTACTTGGCTCAATGTCGGTGAGGCAAAAACACGTCGTATCAATCGTATCAGCTTAACCGCACGCTCAGTGGCACGCATCGACGAAGTCTTCAAACGTGGCACCCTGATCGTCGTCCCCGGTGATCGTGATGATTTGTTATTGGCTGCAGGGCTAGCCTGTATCAACGGTATCCCATTGGCAGGGTTGGTATTGACCGGTGGCGTCGTGCCAAGCCCGACAGTGGCTGAGCTTTGGCAATCAGCGCTCAAAACTGGCATTCCTGTCATGAGTGTCGAAAGCGACAGCTTTGAGACGGTACAGAGCCTCATGCACATGAGCTCTGAGATTCCAAGCGATGATGTGGCACGCGCGGAAGAAGTGGCTCGTTATGTGGCAGCACACTTGGATCTGAGCTGGATTAAAGCATACTTTAGCCAAAATCATGAGCCGCGCTTGTCTCCTTCGGCATTCCGCCATCAAGTGGTTAAAAAAGCCCAAAATGCCAAAAAACGCATCGTGCTACCAGAAGGCTCTGAGCCTCGTACTGTAGAAGCGGCCTGTATTTGTCAAAGCCGTGGTATCGCCAATTGCGTGCTGCTTGCCAAGCGCGCAGACGTTGAGCAAGTGGCTAAAAACCGTGACTTAACCCTGCCAGAAGGTCTAGAGATTCTCGACCCTGACACCCTCGATATGAGCAAATATATCGCTGCGGTCGTTGAACGTCGTAAAGGCAAAACTGGCGCAGACGTCGCTGCTGAATACCTGAAAGATACCGTGTACTTGGGTACCATCATGCTACAGATGGACGAAGTCGATGGCTTGGTTTCGGGTGCGATTCATACCACTGCCAACACCGTCCGCCCAGCATTCCAGTTGATTAAGACCGCGCCGCAGTACTCTTTGGTATCGTCTGTGTTCTTTATGCTATTGCCTGAGCAAGTGGTCGTCTATGGTGACTGCGCCATCAACCCAGATCCCAATGCGGAAGAGCTGGCAGAGATTGCCATCCAATCGGCACAGTCTGCAGCAGCCTTTGGCATCGATCCAAAAGTCGCGATGATTAGCTACTCAACTGGCTCATCTGGAACCGGTGCTGATGTCGAAAAAGTCACCCGCGCCACCCAAATCGTCCGCGAGCGCGCACCGAATCTAAAAGTCGATGGGCCGTTACAGTATGATGCGGCATCGGTCATGAGTGTGGGCAAGCAAAAAGCGCCAGATTCGCCTGTTGCTGGACAAGCCAACGTCTTTATCTTCCCAGACCTCAATACGGGTAACACCACTTATAAAGCGGTACAACGTAGCGCCAATGTCGTCAGTGTTGGGCCGATGCTACAAGGTTTGAATAAACCCGTGAACGATCTGTCACGTGGTGCCTTAGTCGATGATATCGTCTATACCATCGCCCTAACCGCCATCCAAGCGCATAGCGATCTTATTTAATCATTGCATGCTTTGGCTTAAAATCATGAGGCAATTGAGCCGATTATCACTATGATAGTCGGCTTTTTTAATAGGAATAAACCCTAGTCACAATTATTCTTAATCATTGGTTTCTTAGCAAGTTATTATCAGCTAATGACAACGGTGCGCCTGCCCTCTACAATGCAAGACTGGCTCATTTGCGTCGCTTATTTTCTTCTTAACTATTTATTTTTAGCCATCCTATTATTTTTAACAATCCATTTAATTTTAATAATCCTATGTCAGATATAGTCCTTCAGCAGAAAAAAGAAAATCAAAACACGACTGCACCCGCCATTCGTGCCTATTTGGGTGGCTCATTTGATCCTGTACATAACGGTCATTTGCAAATGGCGATGTACGTCTATCAGCACTTATTCCCGATAGCCAAGCAACAACAGCGCGCGCTGCAGGTGTCATTATTGCCCAATGCCCGCTCGCCCTTTAAGGATAAAAGCACCAATCCGGAGCACCGCCTAGCGATGCTAAAGCTAGCGACGCAAGAGTCGCCACTACAGATTAGTGAGCTTGAGCTGTGGCAGACGCCGCCCGTCTATACAATCGATAGTGTGCGCACGTTAAGACGACGCTACCCAAACGACAGCTTGATATTTATCATGGGCATGGACAGCGCGCGCAGCTTAGATAAATGGAAAGATGGACTTAGGCTGACAGATGATGTCAATCTCTGGATTTTTAATCGCGAGGAAAATGCTGAGTTTCGTAAAAATCTTCCTGAGACCACGTTACCAACCCCATTAAAATCGCAACTTCCTATGCCGCTGCCATCCTTAATTGTTGATTCAGTTACAGAGCTTGTGATACCGCCTACTCGACATTTAACAGACAGTCCTATCTTGAAAAGCAGTCATCAAGGTCGCATCTATCTAGACATGCGTCCTGTCTTAGCCATATCGAGTACACAGTTACGCCAGCAGCTACAGCAGGCTGCCCATCAAGTAAATATATTGTCCGCTGCCGAAACGCAAATCACATCTATACCGCCAATAAATGATATCATTAGCAATACTGAATTCAATCCATTCGCTAAATGGCTAAATCCTGCTGTTTATCAATATATTATTGCCCATCAGCTATATTCTGCTGCTCAATTCCGTTAAAATCGCCTTATCTTTGTTTTTTTGTCTATCCTATCTCCATACATCACTGCCTATATCGGTTCAGTGCGAGATGACAAATTGACGATTGACCCCTTTATTTTTAATATTTACGATTTAAGAGATTACATTTTATGATCAACACCATGAATGACGAACGCTTGCAAGAGTGTTTAACCCTTGTCCAAAGCGCTCTAGATGATATGAAAGCGAAAAACATTACCGTAATGGATGTCGAGAGCTTAACTGACGTAATGGAGCGCATCGTCATCGCTGACGGTACGTCTAAGCGCCATGTGCGCGCGATGGCTGATAGTGTCGGCGCTGAAGCCAAGCAAGCAGGCTTTATGCCACTTGGTCGCGAAGGCGGCATCGACTCTGACTGGACATTGATTGATTTGGGCGCTGTGGTCGTGCATATGATGACCCCGCAAGCGCGTGAATTCTATGACTTAGAAGGTCTATGGTCATCGCCTGAGCAATTGGCTGAGCTGGTCGCCACGCCGCGTGAAAAGAAAACAGCCGGTCGCCGCAATAAAAACAAATGATAGTGTTTATTACCTAATCAATAGAAAATGCAAAACCAAAAAGACCAGATACTTATTCTGGTCTTTTTTTATTTAAATTTTAGATTGTTGATAAACTCTAAAGCACTGATAAATTTTAAAATACTAAAACCGTATAATCAGACAAATGATTAGGCTAAGATAATACTCGTCATGACTCCCAACAATGACATCGCCATACCTCTAGTAAACCCCTATAGATTAGGAAAATTCATGAGCATACAATCCTTTAGCCAAAAAAATACCTCTGATTTTAACCAGCCTCTACCACTGCATATTGCCAACCTCACCTGCGTCCGTGCTGGCAAAGCCATGCCATTCGCCCGTGAACAGATGAGCGCTATCGACAAAGCGCCAATCAAAGCGCCCGTTACCGTCAACTTTATGGGCTTAAGCACCGATGAACAAGCTGACCGACGCCATCATGGTGGTCCGCTAAAAGCCGTGCATCAATTACCCATCGCTACTTATGACAAGATTAACGCTGAGTTTGGCTTAAAGGTGCGTATCGGTACTTTAGGGGAAAATCTGACGACCGAAGCGGTGAATGGTTTGCCAGAGATGGATGAATCGACTGTTTGTATTGGAGACGTCTATCAGTATGGGCAATATGATCAAGACAAAAAAGACAGTGAAGAAAGCGTGCAGTTACGCATCGTCCAACCACGACGACCTTGCTACAAAATCAATGACCAAATCGGACAGTTCACCAAAGTACCCAATATCGCTGCATGGGTGACTAAGCAAGGTATCGCTGGCTGGTACTTTCAAGTGGTACGTGATGGGCTGATTGACGCTGACTTGCCTGTCTATCTCATCGAACGTCCTTATCCGTTTGCCACCCTTGAAGCACTGTGGCAACTGTCGAACTCAAAAGAAAAATTTGACGCAGATGTCATTGAGCCATGGCTTGCGATTGAGTACTTGGAAGATAGCTGGAAAAGCGTTTTGGCTAAAAAAATTCAAAAGGATTGAGAAAGCATTGCTCAGAAAAAACCGTTATGATGACTTTCTTATTTAGAATCGATAATTCTTACGCCCTCATAATGACAGCAAGGTTTTTCATGTCCCAAACTCATTTTATAATCAGCGGTATTTCGCTCTCATTTTCTAATAATCAAGGAGGATTATATGAGCGACAAGACTGAAAGTATCAGCTACCTGCAAGCGATTGCGATTAGCGTCGGCGCGATTATCGGCTGGGGTGCTTATGTCATGCCGGGCGATTTATTTTTGCCGCAGTCGCAGCTGTTAGGCTCTTCTGTTGCCATTATCATTGGTACGTTGGCCATTTATATGGTGGCGCGCGCTTATATTAATTTACTGACCCAAACGCCAGAGAACGAATCGGGCGGTATCTATTGGATTGAGAAGTATCTTAATAGAAAACACGCCTATGTTTATGGCTGGGGCGTGGCAATAGGCTATATCTCCATCGTCGCGCTCAATATATCAGCCGTCGCCTTGCTGTTAAGATATCTGCTACCGAGCAGCTTACAAATAGGCTATTTGTACACGATTGCTGGTTGGGAGGTCTACGCCAGCGAGGTGTTCCTATGTAGTGCCGCTATCATTTTATTCAGCTATATCAACTTAAAGGGTGTGCGCGTCGGGGCGAAAATCCAATTATATATCGCCCTATTTATGATTCTGTCGGTCAGCGCGCTGTTTTTTGCCTCGCTTTGGGCGACGCCAACGACACAAGCATTTTTGCCCACGGATATGCAAAGCAGCTCTATCACCAGTTTGGCATGGTTGCCTATTCTGGCGGTGATGCCGTGGGCGTACGTCGGCTTTGAGACCACGCCGCAGATATCCAAAGCGATTAGCGACTCAAAAACCAAAACCAAAAGTATCATCTTAATCTCGCTAGTCGCTGGTGTTTTGTTCTATTTTTTGATCAATTACTTTACCGCCCTCAATATGAACTTTGATTATCAAGCGATTAAAGACAGCAATTGGGCGACAGGTGAAGGCATAGACAATCGTATCGGTAGCATCGGTATTTGGCTGCTATCTATTGCCATGATTGGCTCGATACTGAGCGGTATCAATGGCTTTATACTATCGTCAGTCAAGCTGCTAGAATCGATGGGAGACTCGTCTTTATTACCCAGTATTTTTACCGATAAAAATCATCGATTTAGTAAGACAAAAACGGTGATGCTGATCGCTTTGGTATGTCTGTTCTCACCTTGGCTTGGCAGAAACTATTTGCTCGATATCGTTAGTATGGCTTCCTTAGGCATTACCGTTGGTTTTGCTTATGTTACGACTGCCGACCTCATCAATGAGCGCAAAAAGAAGCAAGCAGGTCTGCTAAATTATCTTTCGGTATTGATTAGCATCATCTTTATCTCATTATTACTGCTGCCCTTTTCACCCGCAGCGTTATCGCTGAATGCTTATATACTGTTAGGCTTCTTTATTATTTTGGGCGCAATTGGTTATAAAAGAATCATTCCAGTGAATGAGGGAAATAGCCTTCAATAATGTGCTAAATAAGCTGAAACAAAGCACCCTTTTACCTTTAACACAGAGCATTTCATGGCAAAAAACATTATCTCGATTGCTGCGTTAGCCTTATGCATAACATTACCGCTGTTTGGCTGCATGTCAACGACAGCGCCGCGTTATACCATCGACAGCGATACTTACCAAGCCACGGGCAAAAGCCAGCGCATCAAAACCATCGTCCTACATTATACGGTCTCAGACAATGAGCGCTCGATCAAAACATTGACCACGGGTGACGTCAGCGCTCACTATCTAATTTTGGCCAATGACGATGATAAAATTTATAACTTAGTACCCGAGAGCGAGCGCGCTTGGCATGCAGGCGACGGCGGATTTGCGGGCAGAACCATCCTCAATGATACCTCTATCGGTATCGAAATCGTCAATGCAGGGATTCAACCTCAATATAGAAACGCGCTAAAGAATGGCGAACTCGACTATCATCCTTACGAGCATTATGTGGCGTTTGATGAATTGCAGATTAAAAAGGTCGCGCAATTGGTACAGGATATTGCCACGCGCTATGACATCTCACCGAAGAACATCATCGGTCATGCCGATATGGCACCCTCGCGCAAGATTGATCCGGGTGCGAAGTTCCCTTGGCAACTGCTATATGAGCAATATGGTATCGGCGCTTGGTACGATGCCTTTGATAAACAGTTCTTTATGAATCAAGACGCGTTTGCAGCGGCAACGGTACCTGAGATCAAGCAAGCCTTTCGCCGTTACGGTTATCAAATCAATGATACTAATGAATGGGATAAAGCAAGCCGTGATGTGATTTATGCGTTTCAGTTGCACTTTCGACCACAGCAGCCAACGGGCAAGATGGATGTGGAGACCTATGCTATCCTAAAAGCCCTGAATAAGAAGTATGCTGGTCGGGATGACTTCTACTAAAATTAGGTATTAGGCTTTAATAATTAATTGATAATAGATACTAAATAAAATAGATAGTTCGTATTAGAACGCGTGACTGAAATAATTTTTCTGGCTTGCTGTGCCTACGCTGTCAGAGGCTGCGAAACATTTATTCCAGTCACACTGTATGGTTCTTATATTGAACTGACTAGATAAACATAATGAAAAAGGAAATACTATGAGCACATTGTTTAGCGTAAATTTGAATAAATTGGCTTTAATCCGTAACTCTCGCGGTACTGACTACCCTAACCTGTTGACCTTTGTGAAAAAGCTGATTGACCTAGGTGTCAAAGGCTTTACCGTACACCCGAGACCCGATGAGCGACATATCAGATACCAAGATGTCTATGATATCAGTGCATTCTTAAAGGACTATCCAGAGATTGAGTTCAATATCGAAGGGAATCCAAACGAGCAGTTCTTAAAGATTATCCGTGAGGTAAAGCCGCATCAATGTACGCTCGTGCCAGACAGCGACGATCAGCTGACCTCTGATCATGGCTTTGATATCATCACTCACCATGAGTTTTTATCAACGTTAAGCAAAGAGCTACAAGCCTTTGGTACACGCTGCGCAGTATTTATCGACCCTGATATCGAACAAATCAAAGCGGTCATCGAGAGTGAGGTACAGACGATAGAGATGTATACCGAAGAATGGGCACGCGCCTACAGTAATGGTAAGAGCGATGACAAGTTTGATTTCGATGAGGTCAAACAACGCTTTAGCGATTGCATCAACCTCGCCAGTGACAATGGCATTCGCGTCAATGCGGGTCATGATTTGAATTTAGAGAATCTGGCCAACTTGCTCGCGCTTAGTGATATCGCTGAAGTGTCGATTGGTCACGCTTTCACTATCGAGTCGCTTGAGCAAGGGATGGATAATGTGGTGCGTCAGTATTTGAAGATTTGTGGCTAAGCAATTTGCTTGACTGTTTTCATGCACAAGGTATCTATTATGACGCTACGCATCCACGCGCTATTCCATACCGATTACGAATACCTGAGCTACATCAAGCAGTGGGCAATTAATCAAAATCATAGCATGAGCTACGCCCTGCCTCACAATAATGATGTATTGCCAACACACGACAGTTTTGATTGGCTCATCGTGATGGGTGGGCCAATGAGTATCCACGATGAGGAACAATATCCTTGGTTAACCAATGAAAAACGTTTGATCAGACAAGCTATTGATGCTGGAAAAACGGTGATCGGCGTTTGCTTAGGAGCGCAGCTTATCGCGCATTGTTTGGGCGCTACCGTCCAGCCAGCTAACGTAAAAGAGGTCGGTTGGTTGCCGATTCGCTTGACGGCAGAAGGACAATCACATCCTCTATTACAGAATTTACCTAAGCAAGCTTTTACGGTATTTCATTGGCATGGTGATGGTTTTGACTGTCCACAAGGCGCAACTGCTATTGCCACTTCGGATGCTTGGGTGAATCAAGGGTTTATTTATCAAACACCACAGCATAAAGCGCTTGGCACTTGGGTTGTAGGCTGGCAGTGTCATTTTGAAGTGACCAAAGAGAGTCTCGTCAAGATGGTAACGAATGGAGCTGATTACATAAAGGATGGGCTTAGCAACTACCCTAAAACCGTACAATCACCCGCTGAAATAATCACGCTGGGCGATAAATATATCGAAGAAAATAATGCAAGACTTGCCGCTATGCTTAATCGGATAGCAGCATCAGAACATGAATAATATAAGGGGTCAGTCATGAGCCATTCACAAAATGATGAGCAACAAGCGCTTGAGAAGTATTTAGAAGCCAAAGCTAAAGAAGAGCAGAAAAGTCAGCAACAACAAGAAGGTGAATCGCTGTCTGAAATTAGTTGACCACTACAGCTACGCTTGCTAACCCACCGTAGGCAATCTATCTTCGATAAGTTGAGAGAAGTTTTAAAAACCTATTTAGCTTAGATGGTACTTTATTTTCGTGCAACTCCTCTTGAATAACGTCATCAATATGTTCTTCAACGGCCTCTTTATCACTCTCGATATTTTCTGGAACCAAACTTAGTTTGATAAATGGTATAGTTTTATCAGTTTCGATATCTAATTTGTAATCAAACGATAAATCACCTTTTGTTTTATCCTGTTCATTCTCATTGAAGACAATATTGACGATATTGCCATCTTCAAAATCTTGGATAATTAAATCTTTAAATCTGTCTTTAGTTGTCAAAATACATGAATTCTCAATATTAAAACTATTATTATAAACCTTACAACTACCAATTTTGCAGAAATACTCTTCTGAATATTTTTTGATAATTTTCAATCTTTCAAGCTTTTGTTCATCTTCACTTAATAAGTCAAATATTAAATTAGATATACTTTGGTGACATAGAAGAACAGCATCAGGTGTTTTAATCTCATTTAAAATAAAGAATAACATATCCTCTAAAGAATCAAATGACTCATAGCTTGTTGGCTTATTAGTGACTATTTCTTTTAGTATGACACTTTTTAGATCATTTGCCATTCCTTCACCACAACCTTCAACTAAGTTATGTATTGAAGGTCTATCATCACTCATGATATAAGATTTTTCAAAATCTCTTACGCTGACCTGATTATTAATGATTAATCCAACTCCATCTTTTTTTATTGCGCTAAACATATTAATTGGAAATTTCGTTTTATCAGCTATGAAGTCATTAGATGCTACTTTAGCGATTTCAGAAAGCATCGTTTTGTCGACATCAGAATTTATAATATGACTATTATTAATCTGATCGATCTCATTAATAAGCTCTTCCATTGACTCTACAAAATTTGCACGATATTTCATCACCTCTTCGTGTGTTTTTTCAGAAGATAGCAACTTGTATTCAGACGTTTTTTGAGCACTTTCAACTAGAGCTTCAAAACTACGAATCATATCTTCTCTATTTGAGAAGCTGTAGATATTGGACTTTAAAATATTTAACCAATTTCCAGATATCTTCCATTTGCTTGATGAATAAGAAACAATTAGTTGAATAAATTCGTTATCTATACTTACGTTACGCTGTCCTGCATACATTCTGCCAGAAACCATTTTCTGACTAAATTTATTATTGTACTTTTCAAGCAGATTTTTTTGCCAGTTAAACTCACTCTCTATACCACCAAGATGAAATTTTTTGTGTCTAATATAAATACCCAATAGTTGACTAGCTTGATCGATACTTTTAACTATAGTATCGCTAGTACCGGTAGGATAGACTCTCTTCTCTTCTAGTAATGCATCAATATAAGGTTTGACTCTTGGAACATCATCGCTGTTAGCTAATATGCAACATACTGTTAAAAATCTTATATCAACATAGGCATTTTTCAGAGCTATGTTGATGGCTGACTCTACATTCTCATCTTTTCCTTTTCTAATCTTAATCCACAAGTCAGAATTCTCTTTAAATAGCATTTCTATATCGATAACTCCTGAATGCCATGAGTACTCTTCCTTATAAGTCTGCACATCTAAAGTTCTATTCTTCCAGTGAATTAACATATCGACAGACCAACCGAATGCTTGATCATTATCGACTCTTAATGACTCTACCACCATTTCAGATGTATTTTTTAGATGCTCAAACAATACTGGATACGATTTAGTAGTATCTTTATCTTTATATTTATATTTATATGTAATATATAAATTCTTCCATTGCTCCCAAACTGATACAAAATTATGTATAGCATCGTTGAAACTACTTTCAATTATTACATCAGAACCATTAGATTGGTCTTTCCATTTTAAAAGAGCAACCCATAAATATAATACATTTCCAAAAATAGCGTTAGTTTCGGTATGACTTATATTTTCTCGACTAGAATAAATGCTTCTATAAAAACGTAAGCTATGATAGAAGTATTGTGTATTACTCGGAATTTTATCAACTGTTTGCTTCAACAGAATATAATAATTCCTCATAAATCCTGTAAAATATGACCCACTCCAAGCACCTTCACTTAGCAATAACCAGTTATCAGACTCACCGCTATTATTTTCAAAAGATAAAACATCAGCTAGTTGTATGTGATACTTTGCTAGTCTATCCAATGATTCAATAAAGTCTTTTTCGTCATTATTACTTAACGCATTATATAAAGGACTAGTAAATGCCTCTAAGGCAGATGATATGCTAATGTCTGTTTTATTGCTTTTCTTTTCATATTTCACAGAATTTTTTATTAAAAACGCTACTAATGGGTTTATGTCAAAGCCTGAATATTTCGCAAGAGTCACTTTTTTATTTTTACCTGTAAATGCAGGGATAGAAACGTATAGTTTAAAATTTCTTGATTCATGACTTCTTTTGTTTATAGAGTGTTTTAAAACTTTAGTTTGCAACCATATCGCTAAATTCAACTTCCATAGTGAGACGTCGTACAACTCTTTATCTTTACCTGTAATGTAACCAATTTCTTTATCATATTGATTCAGCATTGAATTTTTCGATGGGTCTAATACATCGACATCAGTAGCTTTTAATAGTCCGTTCTGATATAAGTCTTCCAGATATACCTTGCGTATTCTCTGTTTTAAATCGGATTTACACACTTCATTTGTTACAAACCGAAAGATAAACTCATTTTTTTTGTTTTCATCTAGAATACTTAGTGTTTTTACAAAAAACCATATTGTTAAAAATAAGTTGAAGATAAACCAAAATATTAAGGTTGAATTTAAAACTAAACTAATACGACTTGACAAGGATTCATTAAAAATTAAACTAAAGGAAAGTACAATAGCCAATAATAGACCACTCAAACCAGCAAACATAAAACCAGAAAACTTCTGATATAAAGAAAAAATGACCTTTTTACCTGCTTTATCTTGAAATAAAATACTAACTAGTGAAATAACTAACGGATAAATCAGACCTATAATCGTAATCTGACCAGTTAGTAATATACCTAACCAACTAGAATCTGAATTAATTCCTGCATAAGTTGGTACATAGTTCATCCACAAATATGTATTTCCACCAACTGCAAAGCATAAAACTACTAGTAGAAATAGATATTTTTTATAAGAGTTTGACCAAGAAACTACACTTGATTCAATAGAACTAGAACGGTTATCTAGATACGCCTCATTTTTAAACAAGGTTTCTTTAAGCTCTTTATTAATATGATGAGATAGTGGACGAAATCTAATTAAGAAACTACCGAAATTATCTAACATATGGCTCCCTATCCAAAACCTGAGATATTAATACTAATTTTTTATTGGGAAAAATTTATCGACATTTACATAATGGCTGTAGATGGGTTAGTTTGCCACACAGATGGTGGGTTACGCTATCGCTAACTTACCCTACTGCATCATTCCATTTTTAGCCTAAAATCGTTGGGTGTCGCAAGCTCCACACCAACCTACTCTAGATCAATACAAATTCCAAACACAAAAAAGGTGAGCCGAAGCCCACCTTTCTTATTACCTAAACTGATTCAAATTATCTTAACGCAACCAAGCCCGCGCATTACGGAACATACGCATCCACGCGCCGTCTTCGTCCCACTCTTCTGGTTTCCAGCTATGGTTATAGGCTTTTAGGTTACGCTCAGGATGCGGCATCATGATAGTGACGCGACCATCAGTGCTACATAGACCCGTGACACCACCGACCGAACCGTTTGGATTGAGCGGATACGTCTCGGTTGGATGACCTTGGCTATCGACATAACGCATGGCGAGCTGACCATGTTTTGCCATACCGTCGATTTGGGTATTGTCTAGTGTGGCATAGCCTTCACCATGCGCCACAGCGATTGGCAAGATGCTGTCTTGCATACCTTTAAACAGGATAGACTTGGTGCGCTCGACTTTGACGTTGACCGTACGCGCCTCAAATCGCGCGGACTTATTGGCGATAAAGCGTGGGAAGTTTTCCGCGCCTGGGATGAGGTCTTTTAACTGCGCCATCATCTGACAGCCGTTACAGACACCAAGTGAGAAGGTATCCGGACGGGCAAAGAATCGCACAAACTGCATGCGCAACTCGTCATGGAACAAGATAGAATTTGCCCAACCAGAGCCTGCGCCGAGGACATCACCATAACTAAAGCCACCACAAGCGACCAGACCGTCGAAGTCACGTAGATTAATACGACCTTCTAGCAGGTCGCTCATATGTACGTCTACCGCTTCAAAGCCTGCTTGAGTAAAGCCTGCTGCCATTTCTGTCTGACCGTTGACGCCTTGCTCACGTAGGATAGCAACTCTTGGTTTGCTGTTATCAGAATCAGCACGGCTGTTTAAGTAGGGTGCTTCGACTTTTTGATTGAGGTCAAAGTTTGGCGCTGCGATAAGACCTTGGTGGCTAGCATCGCTAATCAAGTCATATTCTTGCTGTACGCAAGCTGGATTGTCACGACGACGCGCGATTTGATAGCTGACCTGACTCCATTCTTGTTGTAATTCGCTACGGCTAAAGCTTAGAGTTTCATTACCCATGTGCAAAGGCGTTTGGATAATTAAGCTGTCTTCTTCCGAGCTTTGACCAACTAGGCTGAGCATATCGCTAACGTTAAATTCTTCTGCCAATTGCATTAATGCGGCGACGTTTTCAGGCAAGACTTGGATGACCGCACCCAGCTCTTCACTGAACAGCTGACCGAGTAAGTTATCATCAGTTAATGACAGCTTGATACCTTGACGACTGGTGAATTGCATCTCAGCAATCGTTGCAAGCAAGCCACCATCACCGATATCGTGATAGGCGCTGATGACGCTTTGTGCCCCCTCATTATGACTGGCGGCTTGGATAAAGTTGAAGAAATCGATTAAATCGCTTGGTTTATCGAGGTCAGGACATTCATTGCCCAATTGACTTGCCGTTTGCGCAAGGATTGAGCCACCTAGACGTAATTTACCTCTAGATAAGTCAATACGGTAGAAGGCGCTATCACCGTTAATAAGTTCAGGCGTTAGGGTTTTTGCCACGTCAACGACTGGTGCAAAAGCAGTAATCACGAGGCTCATTGGCGAGACCACTGATTTGTCTTGGTTTTCACCATTATCGTTAGCATTGTCAGTCCAGTTAGCACGCATAGATAGTGAGTCTTTACCGACTGGGATAGCGATACCGAGTGCTGGGCAAAGCTCTTCACCGACGGCATGTACGGCGTCGAATAATGCCGCATCTTCAACGTCTTCACCACAGGCTGCCATCCAGTTCGCTGACATGGTGATGTCAGATAGCTGTGCAATGCGCGCACCAGCGATGTTAGTAATCGCTTCACCAACCGCCAGACGTGCTGAGGCTTTTGGATTAATCAAAGCAACAGGCGTACGTTCACCAACACTCATCGCTTCACCCGTCATCACCTGACCATCTAACGCTATAAGACCTGAAGCGGTAACGGCACAATCAGCGACGGGGACTTGGTAGCGACCAACATATTGATCACGCACCACCATACCCGTGATAGAGCGGTCACCAATACTAATGAGGAATGACTTGCTAGCGACAGTAGGATGACGTAAAACATCTTTGATGGATTCAGCTAGATTGACGTCGCCAAGCTCAAGCGGTGGCAACTCGTTTGCCTGTACGTTAAAGCTACGCTGCATCTGCGGCGTACCACCGAGCAATACTTGCATCGGCATATCGACAGGCTGATCGTCTAGCAATTCATCGGCGACATTAAGCTGACGGATTTCGGTCGCTGTACCCAAAATCGCATACGGGCAACGCTCACGCTGACAAATAGCGTCAAACTGGGCTTGGCTCTCTGGGCGAATCGCTAAGACATAGCGCTCTTGCGCTTCATTTGACCAAATCGCCATCGGTGACATGCCCGCCTCTAACGACGGAATGTGACGTAGATTGAGCACCGCGCCCATTTCATGGTCATTGACCAACTCGGGCATGGCATTTGATAGACCACCGGCACCGACGTCATGTAGCGAGACGATTGGGTTAATGTCCGCGCTGTTGTTGCTTGCATCGACATCATTCCCAGCGAGCGCCCAGCAGCGATCGATAACTTCTTGGCAGCGACGCTCCATCTCAGCGTTATCACGCTGCACGGAGGCAAAGTCTAAGCCTTCATCAAGGTCACCACTATCGACCGACGATGCAGCACCGCCGCCCAAACCGATTTGCATCGCAGGGCCACCAAGGACGATTAGCAAATCGCCTTTTGTGATTGCATTTTTTTCAATCAGATTGCGTTTGATATTGCCGTAACCACCTGCCAACATGATTGGCTTATGATAGCCGCGCATCTCGCTACCGTCTTTTGCCGCAGAGGTATCTAGCTGAAAACTACGGAAGTAACCGCATAGATTTGGACGACCAAACTCGTTTGAGAAGTTGGCACTGCCTAATGGCGCTTCGGTCATGATCTCAAGGCTGGTTGCCATACGATCTGGCGTACCATAATCCTGCGTACTCAATTGACCTGACTGCTCCCACTTTTCGCTAAGCTCTGGGATATGCAGATGTGACACGTGGAATCCTGTTAGACCCGCTTTTGGCTTACCGCCGCGACCAGTCGCGCCTTCGTCACGAATCTCACCGCCCGCACCTGTTGCCGCACCAGAATAAGGGGCAATCGCTGTTGGATGGTTATGGGTTTCGACCTTCATTAAAATATCGATAGCTTCTTGATGGAAGCCATACGGATGCGCTGAATTAGGATCTTGAGGATCGGTAGGAATCGGGTAAAAACGCATCCCTTCTGCCCCAGCCATCACCGCCGCGTTATCTTTATAAGCTGACAAAATACCTTGTGGATTCGACTGATAAGTATTCTTAATCATTTGGAACAGTGATTTCGGCTGTACTGCACCATCGACTGTCCATTCAGCGTTAAAGATTTTATGACGGCAATGCTCTGAGTTCGCCTGTGCAAACATCATCAGCTCAACGTCGGTTGGATTGCGCTTTAGCTCATTGACGTACGCATTCATCAAGTAATCAATATCTTCGCTCGATAGCGCAAAGCCAAATTCTGTATTGGCTGCTTCTAGTGCCGTACGACCTTGTCCAATCACATCGATATGATTAAGCGATGCTGGCTGCTCATCATCAAACAGCTTATTCACCTCATTTAAATCATAAACCAAGCTCTGCGTCATACGGTCAAACAATAATTGCTCAGCGGCTTTAGGTAACGTGTTATTGGTTGCACCTACCTCACCGTCTGTTTTTGCATCAATCGTTAGGGTATAAACGATGACGCGCTCGACACGGTTAATCTCAATATCACAGTTATTAAAGATATCGGTCGCTTTACTGGCCCACGGCGATATGGTGCCAAAACGCGGTGCAACGATAACTTGTAATTGGTTATCTTGCGGCGCGGCAAGTTGGATATCTTGCTTAATGCCAAACAGGTCCAGCGCTTTTTTCTGCTCATCACCTTCAAGCGTCCGTGATAGCACATAAACTTGCTGAGTATGGATGTGGCTGACATTTAGCTTGGTTTTTTGCTGGAACTGACTGATGAGTTGCTGCGTCTGAAAATCGGTAAGAAACGGTTGTCCGGCGATGGTCATCATAAAGGCATAATCCGTAAGATCAAGGCATCTCTGCCATGCAAAGTAAATGGTCTGCGTATTATAACAAGAAGCCCTGTAATAAGCAGGTAAAAGCAGGATAAATTGCCAACAAAATGCGCTAACGGCTCAGACAGCTTTTTACTCAATCATTGTATATTTTACAAACACTCACATCGCATTACGGGCAACCTATATAAATGCGTGGCGTGCTATCGGTATTCTACAACGAGCTAATAATGATAATAATTAATAGCGATTGGTATTCAAAATAACGGGTGATTCGAAACAGCCGATCATTCGGAATAACTGGTCATTCAAAATAAAAAGCAGACCCTCAATTTAAAACCATCATAATTTTAAAAATATAAGGATGTACCATGAGTAAGCAAGAGAGTATCGACAAAATCCAAGCGGTCATTAAAGACGTAAAATTTGCCATGATGAGCACCATCAATAGCAAAGGCGACTTGCACGCTTGGCCAATGACCACCAGCGAGACCAGTCTTGGTGGCAAAGAGATTTGGTTCATCGGTGATAAGTCATCAGACGTGGTAAAAGACATTCAAGATAATCCAAAAGTCGGTCTATCTTATGCCACCCAAGATGATAAAAATTACGTTTCTATCAGTGGTAACGCTGAATTATCGACCGACAAAGCCAAATTGGATGAGCTATGGTCGCCAGTCTACAATGCATTCTTTGAGCATGGTAAAGAAGATCCAGAGGTACAACTGATCAAGGTCGTTCCTCATGGTGCTGAGTGCTGGTTAAGCGGTAGCACTACTGTCAATATGTTCAAAATGGCTGCGGCTGCTTTACAAGATGGCAAAACTGCTGAAGGTATCGGCGAGCAATTTTCCGTCTCTCTATAACCTTTTATAATATTTTATAGCCTTGTGATATTTTTATTTAGCGTGAAACTTACTTAGCACGACTTTTATTAATATAAAAAACATGAGCACTTTGATCGTCAGTAAGGTTTTGCCTGCTGGCGTTTTTTATGGGTCAATTTTGATTATCATGTGTGCTTAAAAAGTCTATCGTTATAAACTTACAAACCTTCACAGCCCATTACAGACCACCTGTATAGTTCTATTAGCTGATTTAGCTATATTGATAACTGGTTATAGATTTATAAGAAATGTCGTTAAAGACAAGTAATTTTTATAACGTTTCGATTTATATCGGCATCGCTTTTTTAGTTACTTTTTAATAACTTTCAAACCCTAAAATCTTAAATAGTAAAGGATAACTATTATGAATAAACAAGCGCAAATGGACACCATTCAAGCGATGGTAAAAGACATTAAATACACCATGATGACCACACGCAATGGCGAGAACCATCTGCATTCTTGCCCGATGAATACCACTGAAACCAGTATTGGTGCCAAAGAGATTTGGTTTATCGGCCATAAGCCGTCTGAAACTGTCGATAACATTAAGCAAAATGCAGAAGTAAATTTATCATATACCACGAAAGGCGATGATAAGTATTTGTCTATTTCTGGTACCGCTGAATTGGTCGAAGATAAAGAAAAACTCGATGAGCTATGGTCGGTTATGTATAACGCTTATTTTGAACAAGGCAAAGAAGACCCCAAAGTTCAGCTGATAAAAGTTACGCCGCATGGCGCGGAGTATTGGGCCAATGGTAATGCGATTGCCAGCGCTTTTAAGATGACGGCGGCAGCGGTAACAGATACCGCTATCGAAAAAAGCTTAGGTGAGAATTTTTCGATCGAGCTGTAGTATTTTCATGATTAAGTAGAAGCAAAATAATTGGAGATACAAATAAAAAAACGCCAGTGGCTTGATGCGACTGGCGTTTTTATTACTTGTATTCGTGACTATTGCGGTGGTTTCGCGTAGCCATCGTCTGCTGGGAAAGCTTGTGGCTGTTTTGATTTTGGTCTCGATTGCTTAGGATCATAAAGCTCATAAATGACCGTGCCAATCACCCCAGTATTTTCTATAGAACCACTATCCGTATTGGCGGCATAGGCGTTATCTGGCTTGCTGAAAATAAAAGAGGCGACAGCGCTTTGACTCTTACGGAAGCCTTCAATGACTAAATCATCGTTAGGCTCTAACACATAACCGCTGTCATAACGGCTGGCAGTGCTACCATCGAGGACATTTAAGCCATCGACACTAGCGACGATTTCATAAGTATTGGCACTATTATTGCGATACACCAGACGGTAGGCTTCGCCTGCTTTTCCTTGCAGATAATAGTTACCAGCGTCACGATATAAAGGCAAAGTACCCGTATCCATCGCCACTGAAAAATCAACTTTACCCGCTACTAACGATCGACTATTTAGGGCACGACCTTGATAATTTTTGTCAGCATAAGCAACTTGCATCTGCTCGATAGGTTCGTCACTGGTACGACGTAGGTCAACAGTGGTCACAGCCGAGTCCACATCATCACCCCACTGAGTGCCCAAGCGCTCTGACTCCGTAGCGTCTTGTACCGATGCTTCTGCCTGTCGATTTGCAGCCATGTCTTGCGAGGCTTCTGCTTGTGTACTTTGTGCTGCATCGGCTGTTTCTTGTTGCATGCTTGGCGATGAAGAACAACCGCTTAATAACCCAAGCAATAAAAGGGCAGCGACCGACTGTTTTTTGTATATTGCCATGTCTATTTCCTTATTCTGATGACGTTTCATCGTACCTTTATCCAGTTCTCTTGTATTTTGTTTACTATTTTGAGTATAGCTTAACAATACATTCAAGCAAAGTTTAAAATAAATTGGCGATACTACACATAGGGTCAAAATATCCTAAAAACGCCACGGTATTGCTGATATATCGATATGACTTTTCGCTCACTATATTAAAACTTAAACAATAAAAAACGCCAGTGGCTCGATGCGACTGGCGTTTTTTGTGCAGACTCAAATGACTGTTAAATCAAAAAAAGCTAACCGCTTTGTTTTAAATAAGGCCACGCCGCTTTTAGATAAATAAACATCGACCACAAGGTTAAAATCACTGCCGCGACCATCAATACATAGCCGATCATTTCGAGCGATTCCCAGTTGAGTAGCAATACCGTGATAGCAATCATCTGAAAAGTGGTTTTTAGCTTACCCACATAAGACACTGCCACACTGGTACTTTTACCCAGCTCCGCCATCCATTCGCGTAATGCCGACACCGCAATCTCACGTGAGATAATCACAATCGCAGCAATCGCCATAATGATATTGGGATGCCACTGTACCAATATAATCAGGGCGGCTGCGACCATGAGTTTATCAGCGACGGGATCCAAAAAGCGGCCAAACGCGGAGACCACATTCAGCTTACGTGCAAAGTAACCATCTAGCCAATCAGTAATCGCTGCTAAGATAAACACGCCAGTCAATAGTAAGTGACGTAATAAGCTGTCGCTGAACTCACTCATACCAACCCGGGCGATGACGTTATCCGATATGGCTGGCATCCCGATACCCATGGCTGGTGGCCAGTAGGCAATCGCCACAAATAGCGGAATCATTAAGATACGCGCAATCGTCAGATTATTGGGCAAGTTAAAAATACTTTTGGTATTTTGTGCACTTGACGGTTCCTGCGTATGCACTTGCGTATGGTCAGTCATGGCAAACCCAGTTTAGTAGAGACATAATAATGGCGGATAGCTTAGCATTTTTCCAGCAGGTCGTCATGCCATCTCTTTATGTATTGTTTTTTTTCATACTCAAAAACGTCAATTACCTTTGTTTTAGAACACCAATTGTTGACTAACAAAAGCTGAGATGCTTATAGCGCCATGTACTGCACCTAACCTTGGTACGCCATAAATACTTGTCATTGAGTAAGTGAGACTATTCATTGAATAAAAGTTTTTCAAAACATGACAATGTATGAGATCACCTAAAAACGTAATGTCATGTAACCAAAAGAGTCAAATAAGAATTATTTACGCTATGATAGCGAGGCTAATAAAACAGTTGTACACTTAGAATTGTAAGCGGATATATATACGCATTGAATTATCAATGATTACCCTAATCTCAGTTGAACAATAGCAAAGAAAACCAATAACAAGAAAACCAATAACAAGAAAACCAATAATAACAAGTTACTATCACTGCCCTGTAGTCCATCTACACGATCAGTTTTCCTCAGCCCACAGCACCTCCTCTGTGGGCTCTTTTTTTGTCTGTAATTTATTGATTAATGCTTCATCTACCAAATATAGTTTGGAAATTTAATTTTTATATGCTAAAAATAGTATATCTTATCAATTAGAGGTAGAGACAATGAAATCACTGACAACTAAAGCCCTTTTATTAGCTTCATTGTTCGTATTTATCACCCCTTCTTATGCTAGCGATTACCTGTGTAGTTACACCACCAGAATTTCCGATAGTGATAAGTACAATTCAAGCGGTGCATTACTAGCGAAAAACTATAGCAATACCGCAGTTGCCAGTATTCTAAGGCAAGATAGAGCAAACTTCTATGTCTACAATAAGGAAGACAGAGAAGATGAGGCAGACTGCTTGTTTAGCACTAAAGAGGCGCGAGCAAAGATGCAAAAATCTCTCACCTCAGGTAGCATACCGCAGTATGCTAAGAAAATAGTAGTAGATGACAATCCTCTTCTTTACGTAGATGTCTATCATGACCACATCGATGTAAAAATCCTTGAATCAAACTACTATGAACCAGCCAAAAGCACTATTCGATAAGTTAATGAATGCGAGTATTTTTAATCAGCACGCAGCTTTTGCTTTGTGTGCTTTTATTAACGAACATAGTTTTTTTTGACATGATGCATTGCTCATTAATTGATTAGACTAACCAAACCTTACTCATCATTACATCCCTTTAGTGATTGCCCTAACCGTCTCTGCTGCTATTTTGTAGCAACTTTCGATATTGCCGTGTCCACACCAATCGCCACTCACGATCCATTGATGCCGCTGATCGACCAAAATACCCAGACTTTTGTTATCATCGACAATCGTTGCTGCATAACGCCAACGATGACAATCGAACTGGGTAGGTGCGGTTTGAGCACTCCAATTCAGCGCTTGTTTGGCCGCTGTTAGTAATTGCGCTTTTATGGTCTCTATATCCTCATCGACATGGGTTTCTGACCAGTCATTACGCGCATGGATAGTCACGCTTGGCAGTAGTGCACTATGAGCAGGCTTTTGATGCTCAATGAATATTCTATCTAATGGCGAATTATTGACGTAAGCTACATCCCATCTTACTGATGCCTGACTCGTAAAGATCGCAGGTAACTGTGGCACCTCATCCCAGCCTAGCATCAATGTATAACACGCCTGCATTTTTGGCTTAGTAATATCAGCTTGTCTCGTAAAGCCGCTATCTGCCATCCACTCTAGCGCCTGAGCATTTGGCGCGGTACAAATCACCCAATCAAAGCCGCCAAGACTGTTGCCCTCTTCATCGAACAGTTCCGTTTTGCTATCAGCACTATTTTCTTCTACAAAATGCGCTTTATGTAATGGCGCGACACGGGTTTTAAATGCTATGCAGGTATGCTGCAACTCATCGGCCAATGCACGCCCCCAGCTGGTCATTTTTGGGGTGCTGATATAACGTGCATGCTTTGTATCCCACTGCTCTTTTGGCTCGATTTGAGGCATATGCCCATCTTCATTAGCAGCAGTCAAGTGAACCACTTGCGCAAGCCACGGCTGCAATAGGCGACTATCAAGCCAAGGACGGATAAATTGTTTAAAACGGTCTGTTTTGACTGTAAAGCACTGCGCGCCAAAGCCCCATTGCCAGTTGTTGCCCGTCTTTTCATCGGTACGGTAGCGAGTCGCCAGACGCCCCACGCTACGGGATTTTTCAAAGATAGTTATTTGTACCTTTGACTCTTGACGCTTAGCCAATTCCCGCTCAAGCAAAGTGGCCGTAAACAATCCCGTCAAACCGCCACCTATAATGGCGATTTTTGGTACTGAGGTATGCGCAGAGGGTGCAGAATGATCAGTCATAATGACAGTAGGCCTTTTACAATATCGTTGATTCAATATAAGTCGTCAGAAAGTAGCATCTATAAGCATAGCATATTACTTTTGATTGGCTGGTTTTTAGATAATATTGAACCTTTAATAGGCCCTAATATCAATAACCTCTGCGTAAAAAAGCCATGCTACCTTTAATAGCATGGCTTATGTGAACATTTATAAAGTAGATGTTATTTTATTTATCAAGTGCTCATGACCACTATGCCGCACGTTCGGCTTTGACCACCTCGACCAGTTGATTGATGACTGAGCTGTCTGCAAGGGTAGACAAATCCCCCAGTCCAACATATTGCCCAGCGGCAAGATTGCGTAAGATGCGGCGCATAATTTTGCCCGAGCGGGTCTTTGGCAGCGCATCGACGATATAGATAGCATCCAAGTTGGCAATCGGCCCAATCTCTGCACGCACATGACGGTTTAGCTCCGCCTTTAGCGACTCGCTTGAAGCTTCACCCGACTTGAGAATGACAAAGGCACATATCCCCATACCGCGGATATCATGCGGCATACCGACAATAGCGGCCTCCGCAGTCGCAGGATGAGCCACTACGGCGCTTTCGATTTCTGCCGTACCCAATCGATGTCCAGAGACATTGAGCACGTCATCGACACGGCCGGTAATCCAATAGTGTCCATCTTCGTCACGCTGCGCGCCATCACCGGTAAAATAATAACCCGGATACTCTGTAAAGTAAGTCTGCAAAAAGCGCTTATGATCATTATAGATGGTACGCATCTGTCCCGGCCAGCTACTATTAATAGCCAAGTTGCCTTCAGCAGAGCCTTCGAGTGCCACGCCGTCACTATCGACGATTTCTGGTCTGATGCCATACAACGGATTCATCGCAGCGCCCGGCTTCATATTGACCGTGCCCGGTATTGGTGCCATGAGAATACCGCCCGTCTCGGTCTGCCACCACGTATCGACAATCGGACATTTGCCATCACCAACGACGTGATAATACCAATCCCACGCTTCGGGGTTGATCGGCTCCCCAACTGACCCAAGCAAGCGCAAGCTTGAGCGATCCGACTCCCGAACGAAGGTATCCCCCTCTTTCATCATTGCTCTAATAGCCGTCGGTGCGGTGTATAAAATAGTCACATCATGCTTGTCGATAATATGACCAATACGCGCCCAAGTTGGATACTCTGGCACTCCTTCGAACATCAGCGTCGTCGTGCCATTGGCAAGCGGTGCATAGGTCGCATAAGTATGACCAGTCACCCAACCGACATCGGCTGTACACCAAAAGACATCATCTTCTTTGACATCGAAGACGTCTCGAAAGGTCGATAGCACATAAGTAATATAGCCCCCAGTGGTATGCAGCACGCCTTTGGGCTTACCTGTCGAGCCAGAAGTGTATAATAAAAACAACGGATCCTCGGCATTCATCACCTCAGGTTCGCACTGCTCTGACTCACCGTCGACCAAATTATGATACCAAATATCACGGCGACCACTCATCGGTACAGAGTTACCCGTACGATGCACAACAACGACTCTTTCTACACTGTCTGTGCCATCCATATCCAAGGCGCGATCGACATTGGCTTTGAGCGGCGTATGCTTATTACCGCGCAGCCCCTCATCAGCTGTAATGACAATTTTGGACTGGCTATCAATCAAGCGATTGCCCAAGCTCTCAGCAGAGAAGCCGCCAAATACTACAGAATGGATGGCACCGATACGTGCACATGCCAGCATAGCGATCATCGCCTCTGGTATCATGGGCATATACAAGGTCACACGATCGCCTTTTTTGACGCCAAGCTTACGCATCGCGTTGCCTAGGCGACATACCGCCGCATGCAATTCTTTGAAGGAGATAATTTTGTGTAGGGAGGGATGATCACCTTCCCAAATAATAGCGGGTTTGTAAGGGTTGTTTTTTAGATGTCGATCGAGGCAATTGACTGAGATATTCAGCTCGCCATCTTCAAACCACTTGATACGAAAATCATCTAAATCATAATTAACGTTGCTGATCTTGGTGGGTTTTTTGATCCAATCAATCAGCTCAGCGCGCTCAGCCCAAAAAGCGTCGTTCGCTTCATGCGACTCGATAGATCTTTTATAGTCTGCAGCGTATTGCTCAGCTGTCGTATTGGCAGCAGCGGTAAACTCAGCTGCAACGGGAAATGATTTTTGAGTCATAGTCATCGTCCTCTTCTAATTATTATGACCTGTATAACGGATCGTCAATAACGAGTAGCTATAGAGGCAATAAGGGTCATCTTCCATAATGTGTGACACTCAATGATAGTTTGACAAATTAGCGCAACGGTTGCAAGGCATCAACGCTCAATCATAACAATTCCGCTGCACAACTTATCATTAGTGACTCGCTATAAAATCTATAGTCAGTAAAAAGTCATATCGATAGATCACGCACGGCTGATATCAATTTTTCTTGCTGTTTCTAACAACGTGTTTATCGCGACTTTTAACGACCTTGAGATTTAATCCTTGTAACCTCTGGTTAAATATGGACAATAGCCACTCTAAAGATTATGTTTGGCTAATATAGGCAAAACCCTAAGCTATAAAAGTAAGCTGGGCATATTATTTTTACCTTTTTAAACTTATCGCTTTATGGAACCAATCGCAATGGACAATCAGCGTACAGGACAAGCTCATACCTATTATGATGTCATCATCATTGGCGCTGGTGCGTCAGGGTTGTATTGCGCGCTCACGGCCGGTCGCCGTGGTCGCCGCGTATTGGTCCTAGATCATGCCAATAAAGCGGGTAAAAAAATCCTGATGTCAGGTGGTGGACGCTGTAACTTTACCAATTACTTCGTCGAGCCTGAGCACTTTATCGGTGCCAATCAGCATTTTTGTAAGTCAGCACTGAGTCGTTATCCCAGCTGGGAGTTCATCGGTATGGTGGAAGCGCACAAAATTCGCTATCACGAGCGCGAGCACGGGCAGCTGTTCTGTGATGACTCTGCACAAGATATTTTGACCATGCTACTTGACGAATGTAGCGCGGTAGGTGTGCAAGTAAAGCTAAATGCGCAGGTTGAAAGCGTTCAAGCGGTTAAAAATGATAAAAATGCCCGATTTGAATTACTGACAACCAAGCAACTCAGCAAAAAAGACAAGCAAGAGAGAAAAGAATCAGGCAATCAAGCTAAGCTGCCGCAAACAGGCTACCGCTGCGAATCGTTAGTAGTGGCGACAGGCGGACTGTCTATCCCAACCATGGGTGCTAGCGGCTTGGGCTATGAATTGGCGCAGCAGTTTGGCCATCAGCTCATCTCCACTGATGCCAGCCTCGTACCCTTTACTTTTACGGATAAAACCGGCGATCTTATCCGTGCTTTGGCGGGTATCAGTCTGCCGGTGATTGCCAGTAATGAGCGTATCTCCTTTAAGTTGCCAATACTGTTTACCCATCGCGGGCTCTCTGGCCCTGCCATGTTGCAGTTGTCAAATTATTGGCAGACTGGCGAAAGCATCCGTATTAACTTGCTGCCAGATATCGATGTGACGGCGCTTTTCCTCGCTCATAAAAAGTCGCATCCAAGGCAGCTCATCCGTACCGTTTTGGCCGACTATACCGATAGTGCCTTACCCAAAAAGCTACTGGCGGCCCTACAGACGCACCTGTGGGACGATATAAAAGATACCGAGCTTGCCAATATTAAAGACGAACGTCTGACCGAACTGGGGGTGACGCTCAACGGCTGGCAGTTAAAACCATCCGGCACTGAAGGCTATCGGACGGCTGAAGTCACCCGTGGCGGCGTCAATACAGATGAAGTCTCGTCAAAAACCATGCAAAGCAACTTTCAGGACGGGCTATATTTCATCGGTGAAGTATTGGATGTCACAGGTTGGCTCGGTGGCTACAACTTCCAATGGGCGTGGGCCAGTGGCTTTGTGTGCGGTGAAATGGTTTGATAAAACAGGATACTTAATACTGTCGTTAAGTGACCTTTTTTAGCATAAGAAGCTTGATAACTTTGAAAATAAAAGAACAATCACTATATATTCATAATAAACTATATGTTCATAATAAAAAATATATTAGCCATTTAAACAACTTTAAAAATAAGCTTGGGCTTACGAGGTGAACAATGCGTGCAGTTAAACATATTCATGGAGATAAAGCGCCGCATTGGGTAGGTGATGGTTTTTATGTAAAAACCTTGATCAACCATCTTGAGAATGATCCCAATTTTAATTATAGCCATACCGACCCTTTTTTATTGTTTGATTATGGCGAGCCGACGAAATTTGCGCCCAACCCCGATTATCACGTACAGCCTCATGGTATCGGACAGCATCCGCACAAAGGCTTTGAGACTGTCACCATTGCTTACTCTGGTGAAATCAGTCATGTGGACTCAACGGGTGGCAATGGTGTTATCTTCGAAGGTGATGTGCAATGGATGACCGCAGGGCGTGGCATCTTGCATGAAGAGTTTCATTCGCAGGATTTTGGTCAGCGCGGTGGCGTCTTTAGTATGGTGCAAATGTGGGTGAACCTCCCTAGTGCTCACAAACTGACTAACCCGAAGTATCAAACCATCAGGCGTGCAGATATGCCGGTTGTCGAGTTGCTGGCTGATAGCAATGCTGGCGTCCAAAAAGAAGTGACCAGTCAAAAAGATGCTACCAATCAAAGAGATTCTATCAACCAAAGCGTGATTGGCAAAGCGGCTATTATCGCAGGTGATTGGCAAGGGACAACCGGCGCTGCCAGCACCTTTAGCCCTATTAACTTATGGGATATCGAGTTACAGGCAGCAGGATCGACGACGCTACAGATACCGAACCTTCATAATGTTTTGTTATTGGTGCAAGAAGGCGAGCTGTTGGTCAATGGTACGCACGTCGTAGCTGGTCAACTGATTCAGTTTGTAGCGCCTAGCAAAACCCGCACAGACTTACAAAATGAAAATACCTCTATAATCACGACCGATGCGGCAGTCAATACGGATACTACGGACACTATTGAATTGGCTTATCCAGCAACGGCGGAGGCGGAAAAAGCAGTAGCACCCGTTAAATTATTGCTGCTGAGCGGGGAACCTATCGGCGAACCTATCGCCGGTTATGGCCCCTTTGTCATGAATACTCAAGCAGAATTAAAACAAACGTTTCGCGATTATCAAACCGGTAATTTTGGTAAATAGTTAAAACACTAAATACTCAAAAAATAAGCATAAAAAAGCCACCCTACTAATGATAGTAAGGTGGCTTTTTATTGTTTATAACGCTATGACTCATCTTGTCAGCATTGAGGCTGATCGATGAGACTTTACGCTTGGTTCAGGAACGGATAATCAGTGTAGCCAACCGTGCTGCCACCATAGAAGCTCTCTGGATGCTGCTCGTTGAGCGGTGCGCCCTCTTGAATACGTTCAGCGAGATCAGGGTTGGCAATATAATCACGACCGAATGCTACCGCATCGATATAGCCTGCTTTGATGTTCTTCTCAGCTTTGTCCGCATCATAGCCACCAGCGGCAATAATCAGTTGACCAAAAGCATTACGTACGTTTTGGCGGAACTCATCGTTATAAGGCGTACCCCCTGCCCAGTCTGGCTCTGACAGATGCAAATACATTAGACCACGCTTGTTGATTTGCTCAATCAGCCAAATGTTATCGTCTTCTTCGTAGCCTCCCTCAACATTGTTGAACGTGCCAAGTGGTGAAATACGAATACCCACGTGATCAGCATCCCATGCCTCTACGCAAGCATCAATCACGTCCAAGGTTAGACGCGCGCGGTTTTCGCGGCTGCCACCGTACTCATCGTCACGCTGATTGGTATGCTCGGCCCAAAACTGATGCAGCAAATAACCATGCGCGCCATGAATCTCAATACCATCAAACCCCGCTTCCTGCGCGCACTTGGTTGCATGTGCAAAGTCAGTAACCACTTGCTGAATCTCATCAAGACTGGCTGGGCGCGGCGGCGTGGCATCCGCGCGAATGGCTTGGTTGTCACTATCACGCAATGAGGTACGGATACCTACATCGACATCTGAGGCTGAAATTGGCGCACGGCGTTCAGGTTGTACGCTTTCATGTGAGACAAGTCCTGTGTGCCATAGCTGGACGACGATCTTGCCACCTTTGGCATGGACATTGTCAACGATGGCTTTCCATGCAGTGACTTGATCTTGAGTATGTAGCCCTGGTGCGCCTGCATAGCCTTTTGCTTGAAACGATACTTGCGTCGCTTCAGTGATGACAAGGCCCGCCCCTGCACGCTGCGAGTAGTACTCTGCTGCCCATGTGATAGGGACATCGCCTGGCTCAACGGCACGCAGACGTGTCAGTGGGGCCATCATAATGCGGTTTTTTAGCGTTTGTGTGCCCATTTTTACAGGCTCAAATAAAATATCGTGTGCCATGGTATGCCTCGTTTTTCGTTATAAAAATAGAATAGTAGTTTGATTTATAATGGAGCAATAGTGCTCAGTTCTTAGCGCTAACCTAATTCAGGTTACTCACTTAATGACTAAGCAGTGTATTGATAATCCGTGTTCTTTATAGGGGGCACATTCGGCTATTCCAAGGCAACTTTACAAACAAAAACACCGATATGGCATGATATCGGTATTGATAATACTCATTATTCAAGTCCTCTTATGATGATATTAAGCAAATGACTTTAATAATATTGGCTGATTATGTCATCAGCTGACATAGCCGCTGTATACTGACACTATTTAGTCGACAATGGTTATGATGGCTACCATTTTTAGGACGTACTCAAAGGATACCGCATATGCAAAAGACCACATTGTCACTCATGATGGGAGTAAGCCTATTATTTGCTATGAGCGCTTGCCAACCTCCATCTGATATGAAAAAAACTCAGACAACTCAGATAACTCAGATAACTCAGATACATTAAATAAGTCATCAATGTCCACGCAAACGGCAAAACAGCCAAGCACGCAGCCATTAATAGAAGCAAAAACGCCAAGAGCACTCACTAATGCATTGGTCGCATTGTCTGAAAAACAGTTAACAAATAAGCTGGTGTGCACTAAGCTCAGTGCTTCTATGAAGGACATTGATAACAAAAGTAAAATTGAAGATATTCATGGTATCCAACGACAATTAAATGCTTGCTTGCCAATGACTGCGAACGTCGAAATCCTGCAATGGCTAACAGAATATCAAGCACTGTACGGACGTTTTTTGGGTTCTAATGATTCTATGGACTGTGCAAGCTTTCACGATGTAGCAGAGACTATAAATCAAGGCAAACAATTATCCGTTGAACAACTAAAAGCACTGAGCCCACGTAAACGATATCTTAGTGAATTGGTGCAGAGTAACGCTGACGTTAGCGTGCTGTATGTAGGCGAAGGCATCTTCAAATTTCATCATAATCTAAAGGCGATGGCAGACCTATTTGTCCCTTATCTACCTGCAGATCAAGCCATATTTATTCAACGTATGGCAAAAGACAATCAGGATATTTTTTGGAATGATGGTGCGGTGGCGGTGTCTTTTGACGAGGTGATGGCCCGTGCTGTGTTTTGGGAGAACTATGTTAAAACATACCCAGATAGTTACTTTACTGAAGATGCTAAAAATTTATTTGCGACGTACCGTTATGTACTGTTTTACGGATCCAACAATACCCAATGGACAGATGACTCTATACATGAGTTTACTGATCCCAAGTACAAGCAAGCCATACAGCAGTTAGCCAAGCGTCCGAGTAGTATCTTGGCTCAAGACGCGCACACTTTTCTTGATTTTATGGCGTTGTCCGATAGTAAGCGTAAGAAAAAGTATCCCGTGCCAAACAAGGATGATAATGGCAATAAGATAGACGACTGGGAGATTCCCCGCTATCAATTAACAGAAGTATTGCAAAAACCTTCGCCATGGAAAACGGATGGTAATAGAGACTGTTTAACTGGCGTGATTTGTGTCGACTATAAGGTTGAGTGAGATGGTGCATTAATCCCTAGTAGCGCTGGCGTCAATCCGTATGTGTTTATCACAGGACTTGCCGAGCGTAATATGGCGGCTATTCTTCAGGAATATTTTGCATAATAAAGGAGAGGTTTATGAAGAACACTCTTATTCAAAATGAATACCCCAGTTATTGCGAAGCGATTCTAGCTTGGGAATGACGCATGATTGATATTCATTGTTCGCCGCTACAAAGATCGGAATATCATCCCCTGTTCTTTTATCACTTATAATTGAGAAATCTGTGGTTAACGATTCCCCTATCACTTTATTGCCACTTCTCGTTTCATATTCATAATGCACGATGACGCCTTGTCCAAAATTGATAATAGGAATGGCATATTTCGGCATCATAGAAACGATACGCGCCGTAGCGACTTGCCCGTACTTGTATAGCTTTAGCTCTTTTCTGGTACTAAAAAACAAATAAATTAAAAATGGCAGGCCAAATAGCATAAACGATATAGGTATCAGAAAAAGTAACGCCACTGGAAAGCGGTAAGGCTGTAAATTTTGTATGATTGATTGACCATTTAGTTCTTTAATAGCGAGATTATCGCCAACTTGGAGCGCTTCGATTCTTTCACCTTCCAGAACTTTGTATTTAGACCTAACTGCCTCATTATTTTTGAGGTACTGGTATGAGATGATTGTCGGATGAACATCGTTTATGGT
Organism: Psychrobacter sp. TB67; assembly: GCF_000511065.1. NCBI lineage: Bacteria > Pseudomonadati > Pseudomonadota > Gammaproteobacteria > Moraxellales > Moraxellaceae > Psychrobacter > Psychrobacter sp. TB67. The sequence continues at coordinate 52,526 of NZ_AYYA01000050.1, read as the reverse complement.
TACGTTGCTTTCGACCTGAATATCAGTGACTTCAGCGCTCGTTTCTATACCTTGAGAGTCGATTAACTCATAGTCTATTTTTGGACTGTCATTACCCGTAAAAGAGAATATCAGGGTAAAAATAACGAACATCAGCAAGGCAAAAAAAGAAAATAGTAATCCAAAAAACAGTGCAATTGGCTTCTTTTTTAGAAGGCTCATGATAGTAGAGAACTTGACTTTCCTTGGTGTACTATTCATTTTTGAGTGTCACTATTTTAATAATGAGTGTTTTATGGGCGATTCTACTACGTTATAAAAAACCATTTTAGTAGGCATTAATCCAATATAAAATCGCTCAAACTTATGTTAGGTAGCATTATACCTAGTCACTCCATAAAGTCAGTAAAAGTTATAGATTTTTTTGCCAACTTTTTTTTATTTTAACCCGTATAAAATAGTTGTTAATTTTAAAACTCTTAAACTCATACCTTAAAAAAGGACAGATAAATGAAACTGCGCATCTTAAAGTCTGCCGTCACCAACCCTTGGTTTAACCTTGCCACCGAGGATTGGATATTTAATACCCTCAATCCCGACTCACACACGCTATTTTTATGGCGCAATAGCGAGACCGTGGTCATTGGGCGCTCGCAAAACCCATGGGTAGAATGCAAAATCGATAAGATGGAAGCCGACGATGTGTTTCTGGCGCGGCGTCAAAGTGGCGGCGGCGCGGTATTTCATGATTTGGGCAATACCAACTTTACCTTTTTATCGCCCAAAGCCGACTACGACCAAGAAGCGAACTTTACCATCATTATTAATGCGTTAAAGAAACTGGGCATAGACGCGGATTTATCTGGGCGTAACGACATGCAAGTCGGTGATAAAAAGATATCAGGCAGCGCCTTTAAACACGCTGCTGATCGCAGCTTTCATCACGGCACATTATTGGTCAATGCCAATATGCAAAAGCTGGGCGATTATCTCAATCCGCATCCGCTTAAGCTCAAAGCCAAAGGCATAAAATCTGTCCGTGCGCGTGTCGCCAACTTGGTTGAGTTTAATGAAGACATCAATCACGAGACTTTATCCGAGGCGATTATCGAGGCGTTTTGCGAATACTATCGTGACACTGATTATGGCGACACTGCGCCAGTAGAAGAATTGGATGAAGCCAGTCTCGCCAAGCAACCTAACCTGAATAAATACTATCAGCAAATGGCAGATTGGGATTGGCGTTTTGGTAAAACCCCTGAATTTACCCATCACATTGAGACGCGATTTGATTGGGGCATCATTGATTGTCACCTTGATGTGAAGCAAGCAGTGATACGCGATGTGGTTATCTTCTCTGATGCGCTAAACGTTGAATTAATTGACCTATTAAAAGACACATTGACGGACATTAAATACGATAAACATGAGATTAAAGCTAAGTTTGAAGAGTTATGCACAGCACATCCTGAGTTGGCAGCGCAGATTGATGACGTGTCTGTGTGGCTAATTGGAGAGATGGAAGGTTAGATTTTTGCTTGTTATTAATAATAAATAAAAGGACTCAATTTTCTTTTGTGTTCAATTTTTCAAAATCTTTCATAGTTTACGCCGACTGAGCTTGCCGTATAAATCATAAATTTAGACAAACTTAAGTTTGATATTTTACGCTTTTACCATCTATAATGTGATGCAAATAATAGATCCGCTATAAAAGTCCAAACTTTAAACGTTTAAGCAAGGTAGCACTATGGCAGCCTATATCACAGTCGGCGCAAAGACCACTCATGGCGGTACGGTCATCTCCGGCTCACCGCATACTACTCATAACGGTATCCCAGTCTCGCGTAAAGGCGATAAAGTCATCTGCAAGAAATGCAAAAAGGTGACCACTATTCTTAGTGGCGATGCTTCTTTTATCGTCGATGGCGCACCCATCGCACGCGGCGGCGATGTCACCAGCTGCGGCGCTAAACTGATTGCTAGTCAGCAGTCATTTGCAGAGTCAGGATTTGATGTGATGGGAGTTGAGCAGGCTGAGGTAATAAGGCGAGAGGCTAAAGAGTATTTCGATAAGATAATGGGTAATGACACATATAATGATGTTATTCAGCTTATTGATGAATTAACGAAACAGCCACTAAAATCACTAGAATATATTATTGAGCATGCTCAAGGATCAATAAGTGGCAAAACAGATGAAAATGGAAATACTGAAAAAATTGAGTTGTCACAAGCTGAACAAATAAAAATAAAAATACCCAGTATAGGTAATAGTACGTCGGACTTTAAAATTTTTGCACATACTCTAACGCCTATACCTGATAACACGGCTAAGCAGTTTGGAATACAAACTAAGCGAGCTTTAACATCAGGCGAAATCAGTATGGCAAGTTTAGTTTTTGCTAATTCAATTGATTATACTGATGTCTATATTCATAACGATGAATTCTTACCTTTTGGATTACAGAACGACGATACGGTAATGACGCCAAATGGCGAGATTTATTTTCCTAAAGGCTTGTATAGAGATGATTTTTCAAATTTAGTACCTCAAGATGCAGGCTTAAGACATCTATTCATACATGAGATGGTACATGTCTGGCAGCATCAGTTGGGCTATTCTGTGATGATAAAAGGCGCTCTATTACACCCGTGGTGTAAATTGAATGGGTGTGATCCTTATAACTACGTGTTAGAAAATTCTAAGACATTGAGCGATTATAATATGGAACAGCAAGGCGATATTATTGCGGATTATTATTCTTACTTTCATGATACTGATATCGATAGAATTGTGAGTCAATCAGGTATGCTTTATAGAACAAATCAAGATATTTATAAAAGCATACTCTCAAATTTCATAAAGGACTCTTCAAATGCAAATTTACTACCGTAAAATTCAGTCATTAACCCTTATAGCGGCGCTATTTTCTTTAGTTGCCTGCGAAAGTAACCCTTCTCATAGACCACCGATTGGTGGAGCTATTGGTTTAGTAAATACCGATGAAAAAGGCCTGTGTTTTTTACCAAAATTTGAAACCGCATACTTAACATCAACCAAGAAATATGATGATTTAAAGTTTATAAACTTATCTTATGTGGATGTAGTACTTGGAAACGACCCATTATCTAATAAAAAAATTTGGCAAGCATCGCCAAACTCTCAAAAATACTATAAATTAGAAGAGGGCGAAAGTATCTGTATGAATGATGATTTACTAGGATTGAAAAAAAGCGAATATGCAAATTTGACTAACGACAAATACACAGTAGTAATAGGTGGAATGGATGATAAGGAAAGATATAGATTAAGATTTATTGAAAGATTTGAATATCCTATAAGATAAGCAGGCTTCACTTGTATATTAAAACCTCATATCTCTCAATATTACTTTTTTTAACAATCAGTACGTTGGGTTGTCAGAAAAAACTAGTCTACGTTGCTCCGCAGATCACGGGTCAGGTCATTGATAAGCAAACCAATCAGCCTATTGAAGGTGTCAAAACTGTGATCAATCGTCAAGCTCTTGACTACACTGATAAACAAGGTCGATTTACTGTTCCATTTACTACAGTTGAATATACTTTCAACGAACCAAGTTATCAGGAGAGTAGGTCTAGGCGAGGTGCGAGTCTTGCAATATTTAAAGAAGGCTATGAATATAAGTCATATACGAATGGAGGATTAGCTTTCACGACTAGCGCCGATGGTCAAAAAAGATATGTCAATATGGGAAAAATTTACCTGATGCCAGTACCAGCTGGTAAAGAAGCTGAGTATAAAACTGAATACTTGACTGTAGGTTATTGTAAGCCTACTCAATCTCAAAGAGAAGTCGACTGCATACCTGTAACAGAAGGTAAAACGTATGAGCAGGTGAGTCCAAATCAGCCTGTTCAATAGCATTTTCTAACGAGGTTTTAATGTATCAAAGGAAAATCACGCCTTTAATTCAGCCTTTATTACTGGCTAAAATACTATTCAGTGGTTTGTTAGCTTCTGCTTGTTCAGCGGAATCATTGATTTATGGTTATCAATGATTAAAGTTGTCCCATTAGTAAGTAGAGGTTAGGTATGAAAATACAATTATTATCTGGACTATGTTTATTATCAGCTTCATTAACTTCTTGTCAGGCAGAACCTACTACTACGCACTATCTAACGCCTATCGTTACAGGACAAGTGCTAGACAAAACTACAGAGCAACCCATCAGTGATGTCAGTATTATATATACCAGTTCAGCATCTACCACAACTGACAAAGACGGTTTTTTTCGACTACCTGCTATTGAGATTAAGAGCTCTTCAACTGACGATTGGGAGTCCAAACAACTAAGTGAAAGCGACATGACCGTATATAAAAAAGATTATAAGAGTAAAGATTACTGGAATTTTGGTCTTCCAAGAATAAAAGCTAAAAGAGCTTCAGAGGTCCCTGAGTACGTACATATGGGTATAATTTATCTTGATAAATTACCAGATGGTGTGCAGCTAGAAGACAACTATAAATACAACGAATATATAGAAGATATGTCTTACTGCCAATCTAATCAGTCGCAAAAAGAGGTAAATTGCATTCCACTACCAGATGGAGTGGACCATGAAGCCGTCTAGTAAAGTTAGATTATTCAGTATCTTTTGGCTAACTGCTTTAGTAACCTCATCTTGTACTGCGCAAGAACCTGAGGCCTTTTATGTCACACCTTCTATAAAAGGACAGCTAATTGACAGTCAAACTGATCAGCCACTTAGCAATATCACCGTCTACTTAACAGATGACATTCAAGGCATCTCTGATAACACAGGCCGTTTTGAATTACACTCAATGCAAAAGATAGATTCAGATAATATGGGCAAAGGTTATTTTAAAGCGTTAGCTGAAGAAGCCAGTGTCATGATAGATACCCAAGGTTATCAAAGGCGTCTGTTTGCAATTGACGGTATGGCAAAATCTGAAGATGATAACTTAAAAAGTCCCATGATTATTGATATGGGTAATATTTATCTAAAACCATTGCCTGATGGCCTGCATCGCTACGCAATAGTATTTGAATATATAGCAACCATGCCTTACTGCCAACCGAGCCAATCTCAAAGAGAAGTCGACTGCATACCCGTACCACAGGGTAAAACTTATGAACAAGTGAGACCAAATCAGCCAATAAAATAAAGTTTCCTAATGAGGTTTTAATGTATCAAAGAAGAATTACCCCTTTAATTCAGTCTTTACTAATAGCCACAATGCTATCCAGTAGCTTAATAGCTTCTGCTTGTTCAGCGGAATCATCAAACATACCAGTACTATCAGATCAAAGTACCCCTAATGAAATGTACGAACTCGGCCTCGCCTACTATGAGGGCGATTCAGTCCCTCAGGATTATAAAGAAGCTTTTAGCCTATTTAAAAAAGCTGCAGATAGAGGAAATAGTCCAGCGCAATTCTACACTGGTATCATGTATTATGAGGGTATAGGTACGGAACAAAGTTATAAAAAAGCAGGCAAATATTTACTTCCAGTTGCTAATCAGGGAAATGCACCAGCTCAAAGTAATCTCGCTATTATGTATGAAAATGGAGAAGGTTTCGAGCAGGACTATAAACAAGCAATGCATTGGTATTTATTAGCAGCCGATAATGACTCTGCACTTGCTCAAAATAATGTTGGTACAATGTACTATTTTGGTAGAGGCGTGCCGCAAAGCTACACCAAAGCATTGGAATGGTATACCAAAGCTGCGGCTCAAGATCTGGATTTAGCACAACTTAATATCGGTGGTCTCTACGAGAATGGTTACGGCGTGCCGCAAGACTATGACACAGCTTTTGAATGGTATAAAAAAGCGGCAGATCAAGGCAATCAGGAAGCCAGTAATCGCATTGGTAGATTGGTGATGAACGATAAAATTGACGATACAGGCATCACTATCTTCAGCACCCAAGAAACTGAGTTCACATTGGGTGATATTGAAAAAATGAGCCAATGATAATGACGGTTGTATGAGTCAGTATTTTTTAGCCCATACAACCACTAATTTATGAAATGTCTAACAATCCCATCACTCCGCCAAACTATCCAACATCTTCTTCACCTCAGTGACATACTGACCCAAATCTGGCTCTAAATGAAATCCCTCTATTGGTGTGGGCAAACCTTTCTGCTTGCCAAGTCTGACGATAATCACGTTCTCTTCGGGCAGCACTAATACTCTCTGACCTAAATGACCCAGCATGGCATAAAACGGAATCGGACTGTCCATATCCGTCCACACCGAATGACCGTAAACTTGCGCTTGCCCGTCTGCAAATGCTGCGGCATTGGGCGTAATCATAAACTTAACATGTTCTTTACTGAGTAGCTGCTCGCCTTGCCACTCGCCACCGTTTAATAATAGCTGCCCAAATTTGGCAAAATCTAAAGCGCTGGCATTGAGACAGCAATATACTTTTTCGATGCTCTCTGAGCCATCAAGCGACCAATAAGCGTCACCTTGCATACCGAGTGGTTGCCAAAACTTCTCTTCTAGATAACTAGAGATGGTATAGCCATGCGGCTCTAAAGCACGCGACAAAGCTATGCCAAGCATTTGCGTATCGCCGGACGAGTATTCAAACTGGTCAACACAAGGCTCAACAAAGTCACGATTGACCATTTGCTTAACTAAGTCATGACCATAGTAGGATTCTGCGGTGGGGTTAATTGGAAAGTAGTAATCCTCCGTCCAATCATAGCCCGAAGTCATCGCTGAGAAATCTGCGAGGGTACAATTTTGCGCATACTTGTTATCCGCATATTCAGGTAGCCACTTGGTAATTGGCTCATCAACGCTTGATATATAGCCATCTTCCACGGCTTTGAGATACAGCATGGTGGTGACGGTTTTTGCCATCGAGAAGCTGTTGGTATGCGAGTCGGCACTGTAACCTTGCCAATAATTTTCGTACAGCAGCTTGCCATCTTTGATAATGGCAAAGGCAACGGTTTCGTCAGTATCCAAAGCATTTTTCAAGGTAGGCGTAAGTTTGACTTGCCCAAAGTTAGCATCTTTGTCCCATTCAATAGTATCTTTTGCGCGGATAGTACGGTTATCAAAATCGATATAATCATCGATATTGGCGGTATTTTCACCTTTCAGATAAGTGAGCTGTAAGCCACGAAAAATATAAGCGTTGCCTGTCACCACTAAGCCTAAGCTGATAATAATGAGTAGCGCTACAATAGGCAAAACGATCCATTTAAACAGTTTTTTTAACACTACCATTATAAAATCCCTTTTTATGGTGTGAGTGATAGATATGACTATCGTTGATAGGTTTAGCGTAGCATTTATAGGTTATTTAATAGTGACAATGCTATATTCATATTCAGCTTTAGAACAATAGTATCAATTTTCGAAATTAAGCATTAAACGATGAGAATAACATGAAAAAATCAGCCGTAGCTATCATTACCACTTTAGGTGTTTGTCTACTATCTACTTATGCAAATTCAGCAAGTTTTGATTGTAAAAAAGCGACTACTTGGGTAGAAAAAACCATTTGCGAAAGCACTGAGCTATCCAAGCTTGATGAAGCGATGGCAAAGAAATATAAAAATGATCTCATTAACGAGTCAAATGATAAAGACAGTAAAGATTGGGTGATTTATGAGCAACGAACATGGCTAAAGTTCCAACGTAATACCTGTAAAGATACATCGTGTCTTATCCGTGAGTATAAAGAGTATATTGAAGAAAAAAGTCATGATGCTTTGTCTAAAAGTGATTCAAACAAGCCGAATCGTTCCGATTTACCTAGCAAAAATGCGTTTGGTAAATTTTCAGAGTCTACTCAAATCTCAATGTATAATCCAGATACTGAGCGTTGGGATGATGCCGAAGAAGCTGAAAACTCTATATCCATTCATAAAGTCGCTAACAAGCCTTACCTTGCCATAATTGAAGGCGTTTTAATTTTTACCAATGCGCATACCTGTGAGATTGAAGTTAGTAAGGCAACATGGTCACAGAATCACTGGGTTATCAGTGATGAGCAGCAAAACGAAGCTACTGAATTGCATTTATACCCAGCATCTCATAAAGGCAAAACGCAGTTAGTGTTAACAGATCCTGATAATCAATTTAGAGAGCGGCATTGTGGTATGCGAGGTTATTTTGACGGTATTGTATTAGAACGTGAGTAAAAAGAGTTTGTCTGTTCGAACTTTCGGAGCAACGATAAGCTAAACTTTATCTATATTGAAATTAAAAATATTAAGTCAAAACGCGGGGTTAAAAACCCAGCCTACGCTTGCTAATCGCTATAACTTTCTCTATATTTAATTTTAGTCTCCAGTATCTTTTCGAGATGCTTAATAAATACTTTAGTCTCAGGTCTACTATGCTCGTCAGTAATCACTAAACCTCCTATCGAGACATAGCAGACACCACCAAACTTGGTGGGTAGCAGGTTATTCCAACTACAGTTAAGATCTTTTTCTAGTTTTACCGTTTGCCAATATTCCGACAGATAATAATCTCCTGCTAAAGATTGCCACGTACAAATTTGAGATTCAGTTATGCTTGATCGTATCGCTAATGGGGTCTGAAAAAGAGCTTCTTTATGCAGTCCATCAAATGCTCGGACAACAAAGTCAGCAGGATAATTTGGGAACATGTTTCTTTCTCTCGATCGGCGCATGTCTTGTGCCTGCTGCGTCTGGAAGGCTTGAATAGAGCTAAGAACCATTTGATCCACCATTTTAGCTTCCATATCTCTTATGGGCTTTGAATATAAGGCATCTAAAAGCCCTACGTCAGTCAACCATATGGACAAACGACCGATAATTCTTTCATCGTCTTCCTCTCTTACGCCACCATACATACTGACGCTGATCCTACAATTATCAAATACCCATTCACAGTGTTCTACTACATTATCACTATAGTAATGGCTATCGGAGGAATAGTCTGACCCTTGTCCTAAATAGGCTATAAGCTTTTTAATAACTTGTTGCCTATTGAGTAGTTGTGCTGGAATATTAATCCATATTGAATCAATCAGTCGGTCATCATCTACTGCACTAAAATGACAGTGAGCAACATTAAGAGTCCAAAACTTAGGTAGTTTTATGGTGACTATTTCAGGCATATAGCTTGCCTCATTAGAAAGAGTCATCGTGTCTTTCTCAGGGAGTTGAGACTTAACGTCAGCTAACTTGTCACCCCATTTAAAATTTACGTCACCAAATTGAAAGTTTTCTTTTCTCATACCTCTTATCCTTTACCCAAATAGTGATTTAAAGACAAATATAACTTTTTACGCTCTTCTAAAGAGCGAATAATTGCAAACTATTTAAACAAAAAAAACGGCAAGATAATTAATCTCGCCGTTTCTGTATTCACTACAAAAAATCAAACCCTCAAATACTCGCCGCAACCTCTGCCCCATCACGAATGGCACGTTTAGCATCCAGTTCAGCAGCCAGTTTCGCCCCACCAATCAAATGATATTGCGCGTCTGGCGCATCGCCAACATTTGGCATCAGCTCAACTACCGACTCTTGACCGGCACAGACGACCACGCTATCGACACGCAGCAGCTGGCTTTGGCCTTGCGGATTGGTGACCCAAATGCCCTCGTTGGTGATTTTATTGTACTGCGCACCCGATACTTGGATGACGCCGTGTGATTTAACGTGTGCGCGATGTACCCAGCCTGAGGTTTTATTGAGACCTGCGCCTAAGCGGCCTTTGGTGCGCTGCATCAGATACACTTGGCGAATTGGCTTGATGCCTTCAGGACGGATTAAACCGCCATCGCTTTGATAGTTAGTATCGTCAGTGACGCCCCACTCTGCGCGCCACTCGCTGATAGACTGCGGCTCAGGGCGGTAGCTTGGGTCTTTTAAGGTCTCAGGGCCGAGCTCATCTAAAGGCTGACCATGACGCGCGGTTAGATATTCGCTGACATCGAAGCCAATACCGCCAGCGCCGATGACTGCCACCGTATCGCCGACTGATTTTTCACCAGAGAGCAATTCGGCATAGCTCATCACTTGTGGCAGCTCAGCACCTTCTAGCTTGCCTTCTAAGCTTCTTGGTACTACGCCTGTCGCAACGATGACATGATGGAACTTGGCTTTCTCAAGCATGGCTTTATCGACTTTGCTATTGAGTTTAATCTCAACGCCTAAGTGCTCAAGCTCATTGATATAGTAGCGAATGGTCTCAAAGAATTCTTCTTTACCAGGGATGACTTTGGCGTAATTAAACTGCCCGCCTAAGATGTCTTTTGCTTCAAATAAGGTAACGTCATGCCCACGTAGCGCGGCGACGTGAGCCGCTGACATACCAGCAACACCGCCACCGATGACGGCGACCTTTTTAGGTTTTTTAGTTTTCTTATAGACCAATTCAGTCTCGTAGCAGGCTTGGGGGTTGACCAGACACGTCGAGCGTTTATTGGCAAAAGTATGGTCGAGGCAAGCTTGGTTACAGGCGATACAAGTATTGATGCGATCCGCTTCGCCATTTTTGGCCTTATTGACCCAGTTAGGATCAGCAAGGAAAGGACGCGCCATTTGAACCAAATCAGCTTGTTCACTGGCGACAATTTCTTCCGCCGTGTCCGGCATATTGATACGGTTGGCTGCCATCATTGGGATGCTGATATGTTTTTTAATCTCAGCAGTGAAATCTACAAAAGCCGCGCGCGGTACGCTAGTGACAATGGTTGGAACACGCGCTTCATGCCAGCCGATACCCGTATTCATGATGGTTACACCCGCTTCTTCTAGCGCCTTGGCAACGATGATAACTTCATCCATGACGTTGCCGTCTTTGACCAAATCAATGACTGACAAACGAAACAGGATAATAAAATCTTCACCAGTCGCCGCGCGTACTGCTTTGACGATATCAACAGCGAATTTCATACGATTTTGAATGTCACCGCCATACTCGTCCGTTCGTTTATTGACATGACGCGATAAAAACTGATTCAGCAAATATCCTTCTGAGCCCATGATTTCAACACCATCATAACCCGCCTGCTTAGCCAATTTTGCAGAGCGAGCATAGTCTTCGACCGTTTGCTCGATGTTTTTGATGCTCATCTTACGGGGTTTAAATGGCGAGATTGGTGACTTAATCGGGCTTGATGACACCACAAATGGCTGATAGCCATAACGACCACTGTGCAAGATTTGCATAATGATTTTGCTGTCATGTTTATGCGCTGCACGAGTGACACGCTGATGATTAATCACATCAGCTTTGCTGTTCATCGTGCCACCAACAGGCGACAACCAGCCTTCGCGATTGGGCGCAATACCACCCGTAATCATCATCGCCACGCCGCCTTTGGCACGCTCTGCGAAGTATGCTGCCAGCTTACCGTAATTATAAAAACGGTCTTCAAGCCCTGTGTGCATCGAGCCCATAACCATGCGGTTTTTAAGCGTGGTAAAGCCCAAATCTAACGGCTCAAATAAATGCGGATAGTGTTCGTTGGTGCTGGCGGTGTCAATCGTATTGGCAGTGCGGCTGGCGGTCATATCATTTTCCTTATGAATAATTTGCTGGGAGTGTTTCGTGAGAATAGTGATGCTATGGGATTTAGCGTTACCGCTATCGTAACACACCGCCATTATTATCAGCTATGCAGACAAACGACTGATCAGTGAACACTATATCGACAACCCTATTTAATTGCGCACTTCTATAGCATTAAGTTAAGTAAAAGCCACAAAATCAGCCCAATATCGCCCTGTCTTTGGCTATAATGAAAACTAGGGCGTGTCCTCATTTTGAAAATGGTGTTTAAAATGAGATAAATTGCAGCCAAATAAGGAAAATAGCGCAGATAATATCGAGATACTGACTAGCTATTTGACGCAGTTTGGCAAGATTTAACCATTTTTAGCCCATTCAGACACTTTCGTTCAGATTGAGGACATGCCTTAGATACCAATAGAAAAACCCTGAGCTATAAAATAGCCACATTCAAAATGCGATAAAGGACTATCTCCATGACCGACTTTCATACAGGTCTCGGCAAAACCCCTGCCAACTATCAACCGCTAACTCCCATCGATTTTATCATTCGCAGCGCGCAGGTTTATCCTGACAAAACTGCGATTATCTATGATGACCTAGAGCACAATGACCTCACGCAGACATGGCAACAGACTTACGATCGTTGTCGGCAACTGGCTGACGGCCTGCGTAAACTCGGTATTGATAAAAACGATACCGTCGCAGTCATGATGCCGAACACCCCAGCGATGGTCGAATGTGCATTTGGTGTACCCATGTCAGGCGGCGTACTTTGTACCTTAAACACCCGTCTCGATATCAATGCGCTTACCTTTTGTCTGCAACACTCAGAAGCCAAAGTGCTGATTTTAGACAGCGAATTTGCTGAGCACGCTGAAATTATTGATGAAGCGTTTCCCAACCTCATCGTCATTCATGCGACCGATGCTGCTGTCGATACCGAGCATTTTGGGCAAATGACTTATGACGAGCTACTTGCCAGCTCCGACAGTTTAGACAATTGGGAAAAACCATTAGACGAATGGGATGCCATTGCCCTCAATTATACCTCTGGCACAACTGGCAAACCCAAAGGTGTGGTTTACCATCATCGTGGTGCGACACTGAATGCGCTCTCTAATATTTTAGATTGGGATATGCCTAAGCACCCCATGTATCTGTGGACGCTGCCATTGTTTCATTGTAATGGCTGGTGCTTCCCGTGGACTATCGCAGAGCGCGCTGGCGTCAATGTCTGTTTGCGTCAGATAAATGCTGATTTAATCTTACAATTGATTGCCAAGTATAAAGTGAGCCATTATTGTTCAGCGCCTATCGTTCACAATATGATTGCTGGCGGTAAACCGGAGTATAAAGAAGCGATTAACCATGAAGTAAAAGGCTGGGTCGCTGGTGCGCCGCCGTCTGAAACTATGCTTGCCGCTATGGAAGCCATGGGCTTTCATATCTCCCATGTTTATGGTCTTACTGAGGTTTATGGGCCGGTCACCGTCTGTGCAGAACAAGAAGAATGGGATACGCTTGATGTCGCGGCCCGTGCGCAAAAGAAATCACGTCAAGGGGTCACGTCACATTTGATGACTGGATTTGAGGTCTTTAAACAAGGCACCACTGAATCCGTTGCTGCTGATGGCGAAGAGATGGGCGAGCTGGCACTGCGCGGTAATATGGTAATGAAAGGCTACCTAAAAAGTCGTAAAGCCACCGAAGAAGCCTTTGCCGACGGTTGGTTCCGCACCGGTGATTTGGGCGTAAAATACCCCGATGGCTATATCAAAATCATGGACAGGCTTAAAGACGTTATTATCTCCGGCGGTGAAAACATCTCTAGTATTGAAGTCGAAAACATCCTATATAAAATGCCAGAAATTCAAAGCTGTGCCGTCGTCGCCGCGCCGCATGATAAATGGGGCGAAGTACCCGTCGCCTTTATCGAAATTCATGAAGGCAGCACCTTACAGCGCGATACCGTCATGGAGCATTGCAAACAGCATTTGGCGGGTTTTAAAGTCCCTAAATATATCGTGTTTGCAGAAATTCCAAAAACCAGCACGGGTAAAGTACAGAAGTTTGAGCTGCGTCAAGCCGCCAAATCATTGGCACATGAAACGCCTAAAGTCACGGCCAGTACTAAATAATAGCTTTTGAGAAACTTGCGCTTTGAGCAACGTGCATAAAAAAGGGTCAGTCTAATCATTAGGCTGACCCTCTTTTCTTTAATTAAAAACATAAAACTTATTATTATAGGCGGTCCGCCATAACATGAACACAGAGCTACTGGTATTAATTTTGCGCAGCCTCTGTCTGCATAGGCACAGCAAGCAAGGAAAATTAATATCAGTAGCGCGTTGTAATACTGGTACTGATTTTATTTAGGACTGACTATAACCAAACGACTAATCAAGCTTAGGTTCAAGCCATTGATAAACTAGCATGCCGACGATCATCGCTGGGATAAAGACATAGGCCTGCCATTGTCCTGTCCCAAGTAGCACGATACCCGGTCCTGGGCAAATACCCACCAAGCCCCAGCCGATACCAAATAGCATCGCCCCGACTAGCAACTTCTTATTAATATCAGTTTTAGTTGGCATCTCGATTAAGGTGCCAATCCAGCTATTCTTTTGGCGCTTAGCCAATTGCACGCCGACCATTGCCACTATCAATCCGCCACCCATCACCAGTGCTAGAGAAATATCCCATGCACCAAAAACGTCCAAGAATCCTTGGACTTTCACAGGATCAGTCATGCCTGATATCAGCAGCCCCAAGCCAAATAATAGCCCAGCCAGTAATCCAATTATATTTTTTAGCATTATTGTGTCTCGCACTTAATATGTTAATCCAAGCTGTTATAAGCAGCTTTTATAAATAGTATTAACGCCGCCTGAGCAACGTGCCGCCTATATCGCTACTTAAATCATGCCCAAAATATGACGACCAAGATAAACCGTCATAACACCAAAGAGCATAAAGGTTACTGTTGCTACCATCGAGCGTGGTGACAGGCGTGCATTACCGCAGATTCCATGACCGCTGGTACAGCCTGAGCCCAAACGCGTACCGAAGCCGACCAGCAATCCTGCACCGATTAATAAGGGTAAAGAGGTGCTGATTTCGACATCAGGTAGTGGTCTTGCCAGCTGATATAGCAATGGTGAGACGATGAGACCAAATATAAAAAGCACTTGCCACATCTCGACGCGCTTGGGCTTTAAGAGGCTTGAAAAAATACCACTGATGCCAGCAATACGGCCAATGCCTAACAGCAGGATGACAGTCGCCACTCCCAACATTAAGCCACCTAATAAAGATATCGGTGTAAATGCTTGCCAGTCTACTTGTATGCTCATAATATTTACCTAAGCTTATTTTCATCCAAAATAACTTTAAAATCATTTTATAAAAAAACATTATATTATAAAATATAATAAAAAGGTAAAAAAATACTGAACCTATTGTTATAAAGGCTCAGTATTTTTAAGTTGAACATACCTTTTGCAAAAATTTGAGTAGTAAGTAAAACAAGCGTAAGCACTACACCAAGTAGGCTAAGTAAGTTTTACGCAGATAATCATATTTTTTGGATAGGTACTATTTCGCCAATACTTTATCAAGCGCGCTTTCAAAGCGTTGTACCGCACCATCAACGTCTGTCAATTTATCTAAACCGAATAGACCCAAACGGAAGGTTTTAAAATTTTCTGGCTCGCCAACTTTTAGCGGTACGCCAGCAGCGATTTGCAAGCCCGCCTCAGCAAAGGCACTACCTTTATGCATGTCATCACGCTCAGTGTAAGCCACCACAACGCCTGGCGCTTCAAAACCTTTTGCCGCAACGCTTTCGACGCCTTTGTCTTCTAGTACTTTACGAATACGGTTGCCAAGCTCCCACTGCGCGTCAGACAGTTTGTCGAAGCCAACTTCTTTGGCCTCATTAATAGTATCGCGGAACTGACGCAGGCCATCGGTTGGCATCGTTGCATGGTAAGCATGACCACCATTTTCATAGGCGTGCATGATGTTTAACCATTGCTTAAGATCGAGACTAAAGCTATCAGATTCTGTGCTCTCGACTTTTTTGACGGCAGCGTCGCTAAGCATGACAAGACCGGCACAAGGGGTGCTGCTCCAGCCTTTTTGTGGCGCGCTGATAAGCACGTCAATGCCCAAGGCTTTCATATCGAGCCATACACAACCTGATGCGATGCAATCGATGACCAATAAGCCACCAACGCTATGGACGGCTTCGCCCAATGCTTTGATATAGTCATCTGGTAAAATGATACCGGCTGAGGTTTCGACGTGCGGAGCAAAGACAATGGCGGGTTTTTGTTCTTTTATTTTTGCTACAGCGACGTCGATATCGACTGGTGTAAATGGCTTTGGCGCTTCCGTATCTTCCGTACGATCAGCGGTTAATACCGTCGATGACTTAGCAATGTTGCCTTTTTCTAAGATTTGCGTCCAACGATAGCTAAACCAGCCATTACGGATAATCAGACAATCTTCATCCTTTGCCAATTGACGCGCGACAGCTTCCATCCCATAAGTGCCAGAACCCGGCACGATAGCAACGGCATCGGCGTTATAGACTGACTTTAGCTCACTAGATAAGTCGTTCATTACTTGTTGAAAGACCTTGGACATATGGTTAAGGGCGCGGTCAGTGTAGACCACTGAATATTCTAATAGGCCATTTGGATCAATATCTTGACGTAATGCAGTCATGGAACGCTCCTAGTTTATGGTTAGATAATTTGATGACGCTTAAGTCTCAGTACAGCCATATCCAAATATGGATAAAGCCTAGGTATTAATACCGGATAAGAAACCAGAAAGCGACTAAATAGGCTAAAAATGAATATTGATAAAGCCTATAAACACTAAGCCAATATATTCATAGCCACACGCTTAGCGAACACCAGTACGGTATCTTAATCCAAACCATTTAATTAATGAGAGCTTGATATTAGCACTGATACCGAGGGTTGACAACGATACGTCTAGGCAATGATATGACTTGCACTGTTGACTGTTTATTGGTAAATGCGGCGCTCATCAACGTCGACGATTGGTATCTTTTAGCCCTGAGACAACGAAATCTAACAATTCACTGTCCCCTTCGCGCGCCGCTTTGCGCATCAGCTTGGATGGCGCATGGGTCAAGGTTTGAGTTAAGCGTCTCGACAGCTCGGTGATGATATCTTCAGGGCTAGCACCTTCAGCGTTCAGCTTAGCAATGGATTCATTGAGCAATTTATCCACTTGGTCGTGGGTACGCTCGCGATACTGCTGAATGTCTTTGCCGACTTGGCGCACTTGAAAGCGTCGATCCATTTCAACGACCAATTGACTAACGAGCAGCTCCGCATCTACTGCTGCTTGCCGACGCTGTTCAATATTGCCCGCGATGACATGTTGCAAGTCATCGACAGAATACAGATACACATCATCGATACGGCTCACGGTCGAATCGATATCACGTGGCACCGCCAAGTCTATCATCAGCATTGGCTGATAACGGCGACGTTTCAGCGCTTGCAACGTCATGGTTTTATCAATCAATAAATCCATACTACCACTACAACTACTCACAATATCGGCTTCCGCCAACACTTGCGGCAACTCTTGTAAAGCTCTGACTTCCACACGTCGTCCAGGCTTGCGCAGTTCAGCCGCTAGAGCCTCAGCACGCTCAGGATTGCGGTTACAAATAATCACCCGCCCTACCCCAAGTCCGGCAATATGAGTGGCGACTAGACGATTCATTTCACCAGCGGCGACCACCAACAGAGTACGATTGGGCAAGTCATCAAAAATCTGCGTGACCAGCTTGGCAGCAGCGAAGCTAAGCGATACTGCTTGAGCGCCAACCTTGGTCTCATTACGTACCCGTTTGGCAGCAGCAAACACCTGATCGACGATCCAGCCTAGCTGATTGCTTAAGGCTTTTTGATCTTGCGCCAGATGTACAGAGCGCTTAATTTGACCGAGTATCTGCGGTTCGCCCAATATCATAGAGTCCAGCCCAGCAGCGACGCGCAGCCAATGAGTCAGCGCATGAGTATCACGGTGCACATAAAGATAAGGGTCAATCTCTGCAAGCGACAATTGCTTAAAGTTAGCCAGCCAAGTTTTAATCTTCATGATATGGGCGCTGACGGCCGCTGAGGAGACAGTATTGTTGAGCGCCATATTGTTAGGCTTACCACTAGAGTCACTGCCAGAAGAGGATAACTTGGCATCATCGACATTTGGCTGTGCTGGCACAAACAAGGTCTGCGGCACGATGGCATAAATCTCAGTGCGGTTGCAGGTGGAGACGATCACGCTGCCATCAGTAAAGGCCTCTAATTGCTCAAGGGCAATAGTCACGTCTTCACCCACGAGCGCCAAGCGCTCTCGTAGAGCGACTGGTGCGGTTTTGTGATTGACCCCAATGACCACTAATCTCATTATTGATAGACCATAAATATAACGCTCACCTGCCAGTCAAGCATGCGTATCGTTTGCCAGAAGCAGTTTTTGTAAGTTAAAAGGCAGTTTTTAGCAGACAGCGCTTAAAGGAAAACCTAAAATCGCTTATTATATCATTATTGCCAGCTTTATTTAATACTCGCCCACCTGTGATGACTATTTGCTTGTATCTGGTTGACTGTATCTGGGCGCATGAGTAACAAATCAACTACCTCATAAACTTTTAAGACGATTATTTGAGTAACACGGGCGCTATTGTTTATCCCCTCAATCTAATCTTATAATGTTGGTCATGGGTACTGGCTACCGATGTCTGTTTTAAAATCAACACGATAAAATTGCCTTATGAATGGGTAAACAATAGGTGTATACGGCTATTTATGATTTTTTTTGAGTCATCATTTCGATCACAACTTGTGCATAACGATCAATCTAGCCTTCGCGCTTTATTACACGTCATTATTGAACGTCTATGCCAACGTTATAAGCTAACATTATCGTTGGCCATTTGCTTGTGCCTAGCCTCACCCACTCAGGCCAATCCGCTCGACCCATCTGATATTCATAACAGTCAATCCTCAGTAAACCAGCCTTCAGCCGCAATGATGAATACAGATGCGGCTAATCGCGAATGGTCTATCAAGGATTATGATGTCGATAATACATTTGCCAATGAGCCAACACAGAATGAGTCAACAACGACCGTAACCAGCGTAGCAAATGTAAATAGCTTAGCACCGACGATTGCCGCACAACCGACGCTGACAGAACCAAGCTTATATGCGCTTTTGGACGCAGAATTTGCTGCTGATCGCAACGATACACGCCGGGCCGTGACGATTTATAAGCAGCAATCCTTTAAAGAAGATGCGACCGCAGTGTTTGAGCGCGCGCTTAGCTTATCTTTGCGTAATGAAGGTATCGAGGACTCCTTGCAGTTTGCCAAAACGTGGCAAGACCAAAACCCCGATCATGTACCAGCATGGTTTTACGTGGCGCATTTGGCCTTGCGTGCGCACGACTATCTGTTGGCGGGTGAGACCTTAAATCGTATCTTGCGTTATGACCCTAGGGCAGACTTAAGTGAAATTCTTATCGGCATTTATCCCAACACTGATGATGACAAGCGTGAATTACTCGCCGCCCTACAGCCACTGGATAGTGAACAAAATGCCTCGTTGTCGGTGTTAAAAGCAGGCTTGCTTTACCAATTCAACGAACCTGAGATCGCCATCGTCCATATCAATCGCGCGCTGGAGCGTCAGCCTGACTATGTGCCTTTTATCACCCTAAAAGCCGATATATTGCGCAAAATAGAAGCGCCAGAGACGGTGATTAATTATGTCAGCCAAGCGCGCCTGCGTAACCCCGACAGCAAAAACTTATACCTATATGAGATTCGCTACTTATTGGATCTGAAACAAAGCGAGCAAGCGTGGCAGCTATTACTAGCGGCGCACAATCGCTTTAGTGATGATGCTGAGATTACCTTATTGGCCGCATTGGTCAGCTTAGACATCGAAGAATATCCTAGTGCCGATCGGCTACTCAATATGTTAGCAAAAAGCCCCGCTTACCTTGACCAAGCTTATTATTACCTTGGTATCAGTGCCGAGCGCCAACAACGCTTTGAGCAAGCCAAGTACTATCTGAATGGCGTCATGCAAGAAGACTTGGTGCTAGAGGCGCGTAAAAAAGTCGTGGGTTTTGAATTGCTTAACGATGACGTAGACGCCGCCATCGCCACCTTAGAAAAACTACGCAAAGAATTCAGCGTCTTTGCCCCTGATACTTATGTGCTGCAAGCCGATATTTTGTGGCAGCAGAATGAGCCAGATGAAGCGCTGCGTTTGTTGACGCGAGCGGCGCGCAAATACCCTAATAGTGAGATGCTACTGTTTGCCCGTGCTCAGCTGTTAGATGATAAAGACGACTACGTGGTCAAACGCACTTTGCTCAATCACTTGCAAGCGCTCGATCCTAACAACCTCTCTTATCAGCTCAGTTACGCTCAGCTATTGCTGGCCAACGAGCGTAGCTCTGCGCAAGGCTTGGCGCTAGCGACAGCGATTATCCAAATCCGCTACGATGATCCGCGTTACGATAACGAGCTGCATCTGCAAGCGCTCAACGTACTAGCAAGTAATGCCTTGGCCAATGAAGACTATCGCCAAGTGATTGACTATCTACAAACCCCTTACGACGTCTTACCGACTCTACGCTCAGGAACGCTGTTGCTGCGTGCTTATCAAGGTCTGGGCGATAATGACAAAGTCGACGCCTTACTCACCGACCTACAGCAGCGCTTCTCGTTTGGGCAACACAATGTTAATGACCGCATACAGCTGTATTAACAGCGGTTTGGATTATCTTCAATCAATATTTTTTATAAATAATCAGTTATACCATTACGCCAGCCATTCAAGCACAAGTTATCAAAGCTACAAGGCACTTATAAGAAGCTAACAGCGGCGTATAAATGGGTAACAAATTCAGCTTAAGCTATTATCTTTGTTAATTTTGAGGAAGTATCATGTCAGTATTACAAACAATCCCTTTTCAAGGCAATAAACTGGGTCTATTGACGGCTTTGACAGCAGCCATTTTGGTGACGACTGGCTGTCAATCGTTAAAAGCTAACAGCAGCACCAATCAACCTAGTAGTACCGTACAGGGACAAAGCGTCCAGCAGCCACAAAAACTTGAGAGCTTCAATATCACTGGTAAAATTGGCGTTACGACACCTGCTAATGATGCTAACGGTGCCCAAGGCGGCAGTGCTTTTTACGCGTGGGGACAACAAAGCGACCGCTTTGCGATTGAGTTGATTGGCGCGCTAGGCATTGGCAAAACCAACATCGAATATAATGGTCAATCAGCGACCTTAGTCAGTGAAAAGACCGGAACCTTAACTGCTGCTGATCCTGAAACCTTGCTCAAAAAAGCCACGGGCTGGCAAGCGCCGATATCCCAAATGCCCTACTGGATATCTGGTCGCCCAGCGCCTTCAGACAGCGCACCACAGCTTGATGCTCAGAACCGTTTAATCAGCTCAGTGAACGGTGAATGGCAAGCCAGCTTTACGTATAAAGGCAATGATAAACTGCCAAACAAAATCAGCGCCGTACAATCACAAGGCAATAAAGTCGTCATGACGATTGACCATCAGAATCGTTAAAGCATTGAAATATTGAGACATTCATAAATCAAATGGCGATGCAAAATAATATGAGCGCTAAAACGACCATCACTCGCTTATCCCCAGCAAAAATCAATCTGTTTTTGCACATTACTGGTAAGCGTACTGATGGCTATCATAATTTACAAACCGTTTTTCGCTTGCTCGATTGGGGCGATTATCTCCATTTCTCAGTCATGAATAAGACGACGATTTTTACGGTAGACAATACGCTAGATGCGGATAAGCTTTGTCATCAGCTACTGATATTGACTGGCGCAGACGCAATAACGGTCAGCATTGAAGACAATCTCATTTTTAAAGCCGCACGCGCATTGCTAGCGTTTGCCATAGAATCAACCAAACTACCTAAGCAACTAGCGTCAGTGCAAATTACTCTAGATAAGCATTTGCCGATGGGTGCAGGCTTGGGTGGTGGTTCGTCCAATGCCGCGACAACTCTACTAACATTAAATGAGATTTGGCAGCTGAATTTAACGTGTGAGGAGCTTATAGAAATCGGTGCAAAAGTGGGTGCGGACGTACCCATATTTATCTTTGGGCAAGATGCGATTGCGATGGGTATTGGCGAGGAGCTGACAGCGATTGATTTGCCTGAGCAGCAGTATTTAGTGCTAACACCAAACGCGCATGTGAATACCGCCAAACTGTTCGCCCATCCTGAATTACAGCGCGATATTACGCCACTGTCAATTGAGACGATTAAAAATCAGTCTAATGACTATGATCAACATTTAAATGCGCCTTACCAAAATGTCTTTACGCCCGTGGTTATCAGCCTTGCCCCTGCTGTCGATGAAGCGCTTCAGTATTTGCAACGTTTAGAAGAGCAAGCACTAGGAACATCACGAATGACTGGCTCTGGTAGTGCGGTATTTTTGCCGTTAGATGTGAATGTTGCTAGTGATAAGGCACTCTTGGCAAAGTGGATTAAATGTGCGCCTTGTGAAGGGTATGTAGTTAGGAGTTTGTAGCTAGTCATTTTTTACAATTCAGAGCTTGGTTTCGATAATATAACCAGTACATACCAACATATTCCAGCTAAACCAAGATATAGCACTGATAGACCAAATTTATGAATGGCAAAGTGAATTATGCCAGCCAAAGCAGCACAAATGGCTACCGTCAAAAATAGAATAATTCCAATTGCACCAGCGCAACCCGCTTCATTAGCGGCTAATTCTTGAGATTTCTTTAGCGTTTGCTCTTCTTCAATAGACCTTTTAGGCGTGGCTTTTCTAAGCCGCTTATCATGTTTGTAGAACCAGTAACTAGGAAAACCAAATAGTAGGAACGTTAAAAACCATTGACGACGATCTGTACGCTGCTCTGCCCTAAAATAAGCAAGCTGATCTTCGTATCTGTATAGCTTCTTGCCATCAACACTGATTTCATATACGACATTACCAATCCAGGTACCTGGCTGATAGAGAATATTCGCGGTTTGTCCAGAATAACCATAGGCTTGACTACAACTATCACGGTCATAATATTTACAATGTAGCCTTGTATCCCTAATTAGTAATGATGATGACGTGTTCTTACCTACTCGACGGTTAAATGGCTCATCTGGAATAACCCCACTCACTTGTTCTAGCTTAGTTTTATCTTCAGCAATTTTTGTAAAAGATATACTTGAGTTAAAGAGAAATGTAATAATTATAATAAATGGTATGATACCGGTAATAACATTATACCCATTACTCGAAATAACAGGCTTAAGGTAGGTTCGCGTTACTAGAGCAGATAAAATTAAAAAGAAAAGCATATAGGCTGAAACCATAGAGTCAGCGATAAAAACACCTATCACTGGAAATACTATCGCGTAAACTAAACTTGTATAAAAAAACTGCTTAGGCGTTGGTTTAACGAACCACTGTTTTATACCCAAGAAACTATCCCTTATTGGCTATTTATATAAATATAATTATTTGACTTCTATTGTATGTAATTTAAAGAACTGTAGACATTAAGTATAAAGAATTTTTTTATATTTTAAAAAATGTTGCTCTAGACAAACCCTATCTAAGCTCACCTATGCAATCCTACAATAAAATGTCATTAACTCGTCAATTCTTATGGTCGATTTCTGCCATTCACCCATCAAAACCATCCCATTACGAATAAAAGCCATAAAAAGCCGCAAATGACTTGCAAAATCTGAAAATCTACTTATAATAGGTCGCCTCAATAGGGGTATAGCCAAGTTGGTAAGGCATCAGGTTTTGATCCTGACATCCGTTGGTTCGAGTCCAGCTACCCCTGCCATTTTTAGTTCGGATTGCTGTTTTATAGCAATTGACAACACCTTTCCTATTTCGGTATAGTTCGCAATGAACACCGTTAGGGAACGCCGTCTTAGACGGTTAATAGGTAACGACGCTAGTCTAATTTTTTATTAGTATTCAGCGCTCGTACTGCCTAGTACATTACAGGGGTATAGCCAAGTTGGTAAGGCATCAGGTTTTGATCCTGACATCCGTTGGTTCGAGTCCAGCTACCCCTGCCATTTTTTACTGTAATAGTAGTCTTCAATATTTTTCATCACTCTTTTCTATATTTGGGCAGTTAGACACTGCTTAGCGGTCGCTGCTTGATTTAATCAATAGGACTTCAGTCATGCCTTATTTGGCAATTTTTACGGGCAACGCCCATCCTGAATTAGCGAAAACCGTCGCCGACCACCTACACATCCCTCTTGGTAAAGCTGACATCACGCGTTTTTCTGATGGCGAAATTGCGGTGGAAATCAAAGAGCACGTGCGCGGTAAAGACGTGTTTATCATGCAGCCTACTTGTGCACCGACCAACGACAACTTGATGGAAATCATGATGATGGCCGATGCCTTGCGTCGCTCTAGTGCTGGCCGTATCACCGCTGTCATGCCCTACTTTGGTTATGCCCGTCAAGACCGTCGTCCGCGTTCAGCGCGTGTTCCTATCTCGGCCAAAGTCGTCGCTGACATGCTCAACATCGTCAGTATCGATCGCGTCATGACCGTTGATTTGCACTCAGATCAAATTCAAGGTTTCTTTGATATCCCAGTCGATAACATTTACGGCACGCCTGTGCTGCTAAACGACCTCAAAAAGCAAGATTATGACAATATCATGGTCGTCTCTCCTGACGTCGGTGGTGTCGTTCGTGCCCGTGCTATGGCCAAACAACTAGGTGATACTGACTTAGCCATCATCGATAAGCGCCGTGCGCGTGCCAACGAATCACAAGTGATGCACATTATCGGTGATGTTCGCGACCGTGATTGCGT
Organism: Psychrobacter sp. TB67; assembly: GCF_000511065.1. Classification (NCBI taxonomy): domain Bacteria; kingdom Pseudomonadati; phylum Pseudomonadota; class Gammaproteobacteria; order Moraxellales; family Moraxellaceae; genus Psychrobacter; species Psychrobacter sp. TB67. The sequence goes on along the minus strand of NZ_AYYA01000050.1, from coordinate 28,060 downwards.
CATCGTTGATGATATGGTCGATACTGCAGGCACATTATGCAAAGCTGCTGAAGCATTGAAAGCAAATGGTGCACGCCGCGTATTGGCTTACATTACCCACCCAGTCTTATCGGGTAATGCGCTAAAAAACATCAATGAATCTGCATTGGATGAGATTGTGGTCACTGATACGATTCCTTTATCTGACGCCGCCAAAGCTTGTAGCAAAATTCGTCAAGTAAGTATCGCCCCGATGCTGGCTGAGAGCTTGCGCCGTATCAATAACGAAGAATCTATCAGTGCGATGTTTGACGCTTAGGTAACGCTTAAGATTGTCCGTTACTAAAAAATCTGTTAAAAAAACGCCAAGTTTTATGACTTGGCGTTTTTTTTAATCACTTTTCGTTGTTTATTGTATATTCACTTTAAATAGCCATTTCACGTAGGTCTTTATTATTGTTAAAGAATCACGTATAATGCGCGCCTGTATTCATCATTAGCTAATCTTTATTATTTTTAGGTATTTTTATACTTAGCGACATGATTGATACTTTCTAAAGTATTGATTATCCAGTGATAGACTGGTCGCAAGTCTGTTATTACTGGTAGATACTTCACATACTCTCTATAGGATTATATCCATGAGCATTAATCATTTTGAACTAAACGCCATTGATCGTGCTGCTGAACTACAAGGTAAAGGTGCGAGCCGCCGCCTACGTAAGCAGAATCTTGTGCCTGCTATCATCTATGGTGGTAACGAAGAGCCAACAGCGATCTCTATCAAGCTTAACGAGTTGGTAAAATCACTTGAATTCGAAGCCTTCTTCTCGCACATTTTGACCATCAATGTTGACGGCGAAGAGCATCAAGCCGTTATCAAAGACTTGCAGCGCCATCCAGCTAAAGGCTTCCCAATGCATGCTGACTTCCAGCGTATTGTGAAAGGTCAAAAAATCCACATGAATGTTCCTGTGCATTTCACTGGTCGTGAAGATGCGCCGGGTACTGCTGCTGCTGGTGTACTATCAACGCTAGTATCTGATATCGAAATCATCTGCCTACCATCACAGCTACCTGAATACCTAGAAGTAGACGTATCTGGTATGGAAATCGGTGATTTGTTCCGTTTATCAGACATCAAACTTCCTGAAGGTGTTGTTATTCATGAACTTGAACTAGAAGACGGTCATGATCGCACGATCGTTAACATGCAGCCACCAACGGTTGAAGAAGTTGACGAAGACGCTGAAGAAGTGGATGCAGCTGACGTTCCAGCCACTGAGCAAGATGCTGAAGGCGAAACTGAAGACAAGAAAGACGACGAATAATAAACAATCGCTATGTAGTGACTTATCGTATGCTACGTAGATAAAGGTTTGTTTAGTTAGAAAGCAGCAGGTGATAAATATCTCCTGCTGTTTTTGTAAGTAAGGTTTGAAAAGTAGGACAACTATTGTGTAGCCTAAATATTATAGAGTCGTCTTACTTTTCAAACCTTATCACTCATTTATTACAGCTAAGAAAGGGGTTTTTATGGCCATAAAACTTATTGTCGGTCTTGGTAATCCCGGTCAGCAGTATATGTTTACGCGTCATAATGCAGGGTTTTGGTTCGTCCATCATTTGGCGCAGCAGTTCAACATCACGCTCGCCCCTGACAAAAAATTCCACGGGGTAACAGGACGCGGACAAATTCATGGGCATGACGTGCGGCTATTGATGCCACTGACCTTTATGAATAAATCCGGTCAGTCAGTGGTGCCTATGGTCAACTTTTATGGCATCCAAAATGATGAGTTGCTGATTGCCCATGATGAGCTCGATATTCCAGCGGGCAGCATCAAGCTCAAAACCGATGGCGGACATGGTGGTCATAACGGTTTGCGCGATATTACGCCGCATATTGGCAACGACTTTCATCGCCTGCGCGTGGGTATTGGGCATCCGGGACACAAGTCTAAAGTCAGCGGACACGTCCTATCAAAAGCTTCCTCCGATGAGCAAATTGCCATTGATAGCGCCTTGAGCGCCGCGTTTGAAGCTTTGCCCCTGCTGTTAAGTGGTGATATTGAAAAAGCTCGCTCTCAGATTAATAGTTTCAAAGGTCCAGAATAATAGGTCGAATGAATAACAGCACCTTTTATTTTGGCGATATTGTCCCCATTAACCTCTTGATTTGGTTAATTAATAAGTCAGTTGATATCTCATTTTTCTAATGATAGTTTTTAATAGCAGTCACGCTCATTAATATCAGTTACGCTAAGGAAGCAACCTATGCTACTTAATATGCTTAAATGCAAGTTACACCGTGCCCGTGTTACCCATGCCGAGCTTCATTATGAAGGCTCGTGTGGTATCGATGGTGATTTACTAGATCTGGCTGGTCTACGTGAAAACGAATCTATCGATATCTATAATGTGACCAATGGCAAGCGCTTTCGCACCTATGCTATCCGTGCTGAAGCAGGCTCTGGTATTATTTCGTTAAATGGTGCCGCCGCTCATATGGCCGACTTAGGTGACATCGTCATTATCTGTGCCTATGCGCATTTTGATGAAGTGGAAGCCGAAACTTATCAGCCAAAACTGGTCTATTGCAACGAAGACAATACGGTCAAAGACACAGCGAATATCATTCCAGTACAAGTGGCTTAGTTGTAGTAACTTTCGTTTTGTAACTTACCTGTGGTAGCTTAGTTGTTAACGGCGAGACGCTGCTGTTAAGTTTATAAAAAATTGTGTTCGATAAGGAAGCTGAATCTATATAGGATTCAGCTTTTTTTATGTTTTTTTATCCATTTACGAGTCACAAGGAAACCTACTAATGTGGTTGGCAGTTATTGCAGTATTAATCGGTTTAGCCATTTTGGTATGGAGTGCCGATATTTTTATTGATGGGGCAACTGCTCTGGCTATAAAGTTACGCGTGCCAAGTTTTTTGATTGGGGTGATTATTTTAGGATTGGGCACGTCGGCACCTGAGATGGTAGTGTCGTTACTTGCTGCCTTGGAAGGCAGTCCCGAGCTGGCGCTAGGTAACGCTTATGGTTCAAATATTATCAATATAGCCTTGGTATTGGGGGCAACGGTACTGATTAGCCCCATCATCATTCATAAAGGCATCATCAGGCGCGATTTGCCGATACTGGTAGCGATTACCGCATTGGCAGCATGGCAGCTACGTGACGGGCTGCTGAGCTTAAATGACGGGCTAGTGCTATTGGCAATGCTGGTCATTGTCTTAGGGGTTCAAATCGTACTGAGCTTACGCGACGGCAATTCAGATAACGCAGATGAGACTAAAGAGGTCATCGATGCTGATCATAGTGCACCGAGTTTAATGCGGGGTTTGGGTAGTTTATTCATTGGTCTGTCAATGCTGGTAGCAAGCTCGCAAGCCATCGTCTGGGGTGCAGTAGAGTTGGCAACATTTTGGGGCTTGAGCGAGCTGATTATTGGCTTAACCATCGTGGCAGTTGGTACCTCATTGCCCGAACTGGTTGCCAGCTTATCAGCAGCGCGTAAAGGTGAGCATGACATGGCGCTAGGCAATATTATTGGCTCTAATATCTTTAATACCTTAGGCGTCGTTGGTCTGGCCGCTCTCATCGCCCCTATCACTGCCAATCCGATTATCTTGTCGCGTGATATTTTAGCGATGGGCTTGATCACTCTATTACTCGTCGTACTGTGCGTCTTTGCCTTTATGAGCAAGCGTCCATTTGGTCGTATATCTGGCGCGACCTTAGTCATGTTTTTCGTCGGCTATACTTTATGGCTGATGCAGACAGCCAACATGTAACGCTTAACGTGTGTTGACAGACTATGGTGATGATAGTGCGGTTTATTTTCCTTGCTTACGGTTTCTAATGACCCGCCATAAACTTTCATTCTCGGTTTTTGGCATTTTTAAGGTAATGGTATTCGATAGCATATCTTGTACCGCGAGTCCGCGACGATTGAACAGGCAAAAGGCATAATTAAAGACGAAGCCCAATAAAGCACTGGTTAATAAAATAGCGCGAGTGCCACCGATGACACTACCAATAATGCCAAATATAAGCGGCATAAGACTAGCCGCTAAAATACGCTTAAAAGACTGACCCCACGTTAGCAAATGACCGCCATTGTTGACCGTCTTTAGGCGCCACGTTTGCATCCCTAGTGTTTGACCACTACGACGCCAAAACAGACCATAGAAGCCCACTAACGTCAGTATAAAAGACGGGGTCATAATAAAGTTTTGATACCATGTCGGCAGTGATCTGGCTTCTTGTGATTGCGTGCCGGTGTCCATGGTCAACAATGTGCCAATCACCGTCAATATAGTACCTACCAAAAATAACAACGCTAAAACCAACATACCATCATAGAGAATAGCCGCCATACGAGTACCAGGTTTGGCAATCGTCGGTTCTTCGGCTTCAGAGATATGAGGCTTTGGGGTTTTTGGTGATAATTTGGCTTTAGTAGCCGCTTTTGACGACGATTTAGACATGATACAAGCCCATAACAAGCGAAAAATAGAGCGCTCATTGTACCGTAATTCAAGCGCCTATCGTACATTATGATGCGAGAAGACTTTTTCTGTAAAAGACTGTCTATTCAAATGTAGAAGGAAGATGGGAGATATAACAGTCGTTTTATAAATAGAAGACTTATAGAAGCTATAGAGATAAAAGCTACATACATAAAAAAATCGCCAAATTGTCATAAGACAGGCGATTGATTTAGATTTTCTGTTAGCTTACTTATTACATGAACAAATAAACTAGTATGCAAATGGTGCGCTTGGAGAGATTCGAACTCCCGACCCCTTAGTTCGTAGCCAAGTGCTCTATCCAACTGAGCTACAAGCGCGTACTTTGCACATCATTTACTGCATTGTTAACAACAATTACAGCAAATTAGGTTGGTTATTATATAGATAATATCGCTTGTGTCAATATCTTTATTAGTTAAATTCAAATTAGTTTTGAACCAAATACTAAAAAAATAATTAACGCCAATTTTTGCGTTATTACTCTACTAACAACTGAATAAATGGCGGTGAAGGAGGGATTCGAACCCTCGATACGCTTACACGTATGGTTCCTTAGCAGGGAACTGGTTTCAGCCACTCACCCACTTCACCTAACGATTTAAGACACTTATCAAAGTATTTTTGAAAAAACACTTCTTTAAACACAGTATCGATGCTAACAATACGTCTTATGTCGTGGGCGAGTATTATAGCAAAGCCAAAACGAATTGCAAGCACTGTCTACAGTTTTAACCATGCTTTTGCCATAATTATGAGTTTTAGAGCTATTAAACAGATTCTTCGCCCTTTTCTAGCGCTTGCGACCCGACTACTCGTAAAAGCAACCGTGCATTTAATAAATGGTTTTAAAAAATATAATATAACGCGCGACCTTAAGCTGCTATGGCTTTTTTGGTAGCGGATGGCTATAGTAATAGCGCATCATTGAGTATGATAAATAAATATTAATACCTCATTGTCATCAAACGTGGAAAAGGAACGCTTATGCGGCCAGTGGTATTGTGTTTTTCAGGATTAGATCCCTCCGGCGGGGCTGGACTACAAGCAGATATCGAAGCCATTGGTCAAGCAGGCGCTCATGCAGCGATTGCTTGCACGGCTATCACCATTCAAAACTCACAGCAGGTCTTCGGCTTTGAGGCTTGTAGCGCTGAATTGGTCAGAAATCAAGCGATGGCTGTGCTCGAAGATTTGCCAGTAAAGGTTATCAAATCGGGCATGCTCGGCACTACTGATAATATAAAAATGATGACTAGATTATTCACTAATAAAGTTATTAAAAAAAACACCCCTTTTGTACTTGATCCAGTATTGGTTGCTAATAGTGGCGGTAGTTTGGGCGATGAGGCAACTTTAGTAGCAGCTTTCAAACAGCTACTGCCCTATGCCACTTTAATTACGCCTAATACTCATGAGTTACGCGCTCTGAGCGGCGAGCAAGACTTGCATATTGGTGCGCAAAAACTATGCGCACAAGGATCTCATGCGATATTGGTCAAAACCTCACACGACTTTAATAGCGGTGATATCGAGCAGTATCTGTATATAGAAGGTGAGATGGTGCATCAAAGCACCTTACCGCGCTTAGAAGGCGAATTCCATGGCTCTGGCTGCTCGCTGGCTAGCTTTATCGCTGGACGTCTAGCAATAGGCGACGCGCTCATTGATGCCGTCAAGGCAGCCGATAACTGGATTACTCAAACCTTGCGCGCCGCCGATGCACCGCACCCTGAGAATGCAGAAGCCCAACTGATACCCAACCGTTTTATAGACTTTCAGAATAATCTATAAACGATAAATAAAAAAAGACGCTCTGTATTAATAGAGCGTCTTTTTTTGACTCTGTTCTTACTTTTCTGTCTTTACTTTATTAGCCCAACATCGGCATAAAACTCGATGCCAAACCACCGATAAATATCTCAAGCAAATAAAAGGCAAAAAATGCAACCATCGGTGATAAATCAATCATGCCTAAGTTTGGCGTGATGCGGCGAAAAGGTGCTAAAATCGGCTCAGCCAAATTAATGATGATACCAATAATAGGATGCTCAGATTTAGTAAACACGACAATCCAGCTCACAATAATAGAACCGATCACTAAATAGCGACACATGCGTAAAAAGTCTAATACTAAACTTATGGTACCTGTAAAAAATAGCGGCACAGGCGCGATGCCTTTGTGGGTCAACGCGGCTTTTCCAGAGATATCAATCAGACGAATCAAAAACATCAACACAATCGCGGCAATACTGATGCGACCGTGCGCAACAGTAGGAAAAATACGCCCAAACACATCGACGATATGAGTCGCCTTGTAAGCCGGTGCAATCATCGGATTGCTGGCATCCATCCCTGCAAACTGCAGCATAAAACGGATAAACACCAACATCATAGCGAAAGTGGTGACCAAATCAAAAATTTGAAATAACAGGTTGTTCATGAAGTGCTACTCAATGGGCTTGTACGCTAATAACAATAAAAGTAATAAAAGACGAATAATCGAGACCAGTATTAACCATTTATGATGACAGCCACTCACAAAGTGGCTGGTTGTATCTGCTGGCTATTGGTATTACTTCATCTCTTCGCTAAGCGCTTGACTACGATCATAACAGGCTTGCATGGCTTCGCCGATTTGACGACCAATCTCATTGGCTTGCATCGACTCAATAGCGGCTTGAGTCGTACCGTTCGGTGAAGTAACTTTGCGGCGTAACTCGGCAGGTACATCATCGCTATCCATTGCCATTTTTGCTGCGCCCAACATGGTTTGCATGGCCAATGCTGAGGCTTGCTCTTTATCCAACCCTAAGGCGACTGCACCATCAACCATCGATTCAATAAAATAAAATACATAGGCTGGTGCTGAGCCTGAAACTGCCGTTACCGCGTGCATATGCTCTTCGTCATCAACCCACATGACCAGACCAGAGGCTTCCATTACTGCAGTGGCTAATTGCTTTTGTTCAGTAGAGATATCATCCGTACCATAAAGACCGGTTGCACCCATCTGAATCATGGCAGGTGTATTTGGCATTGCGCGCACGATATTGCGATAGCCGCCTAGCATGCCAGACAAAATATCCGTCGACAAGCCAGCTGCCACCGAAATCACTAGCTGCTTGTCCAATACATCTGCAAAAGCGCTGACGACTGGTTTCATCACTTGCGGTTTTACTGCCAGTACGACAATATCAGCATCGGTAATAGCGGCGGTTGGATTAGCGGTTGGATCTACAGTGTTTAATCCCTTAGCGGCTAGTTGCTCGCGCGCGTCGCCGCTAGGATCAGCCACGGTAATCAGACTGGGCTTAATGCCGCAGCTTACAAGACCGCTAATCAAGGCCTGCGCCATATTTCCGCCACCGACAAAACTGATTTTCTTATTATCTAATACTGACATGTGTGTCTCCTACTCAAAAATTTCAAAGGCAATCAAAGTAACATAATGGTATTTAAAATGACACTCAGTTTACCATACTGCTACTACGACCGTTTGATAAATTCCCGAGCTCATTATTAGCCTAAAATCCTATTCAACTACTAAATTATCACAGACTCTTTCATAGCTTAGTTAGTAAATTGAGAAATGTCATTTTCAAACTATTTTTAAGTTTTTTGGAGTAAACGATGTATTTTGTGCGTAGAGGCAATCTAGACGACTTTACAGATATTGCTAACATGCACTTTGAGAGTTGGGGTGCCGCCTACTTAGGTTTGCTACCAGAGTCTTATATTAGCAACAAAAACAACCTATTCGAAAAAACAGAAATGTGGCAAGCGTTAATCGTTCATCACGATGTCGTTGTGTGGGTAGCACATGATACTAACCATAAAAGCTTAGGATTTATTGGATATTTTAATAAAAATAATAGCTATGAAATTACGACTTTGTATGTTTTACCAGAATATCAGAGGCTAGGTATAGGAACTGAGTTAATGAAGACGTCGTTGCAAGACATCTTAGAGTCTAATATCAATACCCACTTTTATTTATGGGTACTAGAATCTAATACAGCAGCTATCGATTTTTATAAAAAATTCGGTTTTGTCTATACTGGAGATAATAGTGAAGAATGCTACGAAGGTACTAAAATCACAGATATCAAAATGGTAAGAAAAAAATAATCTAACTTCTTAACTCAGAATGAGTAAAATTTATCACAAAAAATTATTTACACTTAGAACACTTCCGATAGCACTGTCTAAAATACTACTATCATTTCTAATGGCTGTTGATGACTTATCAGTCCCTAACACCCAACTTTCAAACGGTGATACTAGCAATAATGGCAATTCTTCATCATAAGTGCACACTGCACTAATAACCATTAAACTCTCACGCATCCATGAAGGGATACCCAAGGTTTGATACAGCTTTTTACCGGATTGCGGACGCGACGCCAATGCCGTTTGCACACGCTGCTTGCGATCTAATGCTCTTATATTAAATACTGGCTTCACTACTGTCTGTAACGCATGCTCACCTTTTGTATTGTCTAATAACTGTGCCAATACCTGAGGTAATATCCGCAACTGCCACGTAAAATCGGTGCTCGTTCGTAAATAAATCAGTGTCAAATTATCATCAAATACGCCAGTGCTAATATTGCTAGATAAATTGGCTGGCGCTAACGGTTGAGTTTGTTCATCAAGCGGCATATTCAGCCATGTCAGCCACTCATTGCTCAGCCGATAAAGCTGCTGGCGGTAGCGCCGAATGCTATAAGACTGTGTGCGACCTTGCCAAAAAAGTGCCGTTTGGTGATCATTATCATTGCGCTCAGCTAGGTTTAATACATCATCGACTAGCTGTTTAGCTGGCGGTAATGGCTCATCTTGAGCTAGCCAACAGTGCAGTAATTGGCGTTGGCGATAAAGCGGTAGTTTCTGTAGCTCGTCAATATTTAATACATATTGTGCAGGTGGCAGTTGTAACGAGGTAATAGCCGTTTGCTGCATGTCTTGTTCTGCTTGAGCGCTGACCGTCGCTTGCGCGTCACTTAGTAGCTGCGCACTACGAGCAATGTTATCAATGACGTTGGAGTTATATTTTGCCAATGCGGGCATGACATCACGGCGCAGTCCACTCCGTACATTGTCGCCCGCATCATTGGTCGGGTCGTCGATATAGGGCAATTTCAGACGCTGAGCATAGGCACTAATACTGGTACGCTGGACGGTCAGCCAAGGTCGCCACAATATATTTCGCCGCCTACCTTGCGTCTGTAGATGCCATGGCTGCATACCCGACAAGCCATTCACCCCAGCGCCTTGAATCAACCGCATCAGTACCGTTTCTGCTTGGTCATCGGCATGATGCGCTAAGAGCAACACATCGTCTTGATTGAGTTGCGCTCGCATAACGTCATAGCGCGCTTGCCTAGCGGCTTGCTCATCATGACCGTCCACTTGCGCTGATAAAATCCGACAAGGTATCTCTTGAGCCTCCGCCCATTTCGCCACATGCTTCGCCCAGATGCCACTGTCCACTTGTAGACCATGATTAACATGCAGTAATTGCGGCAAAAATGGCAATTTACCGTGTCGATAGAGCTGCACACATAACGCCGCAAGTGCCAAGGAATCGCGACCACCACTACAAGCCAGCCAAAGACGGTGACCATGTAGCTGTTCAGCATAATTAGCCAAACTGCTCAATAACGCCTCAGCCAAATGAGTGTCAATTGGCAGCTCAGCTATTGGCTCAATAGTATATTGGAGGATTGCGCTGCTGGTCATAATTTATCTTATCTATTAAGTTGTTATGGTTAAAATATCCTAAAAACGCGACGGTATTGCTGATATCAATTTTTTATCGCCTCTGTCTGCGCAGGCACGGCAAGCAAGAAAAATTGATATCAGCAGCGCATGATGGTTCGATATTACTTTTCACTGACTATATATACGTTATTAATGCAGAAGTTTGTTGGCACAAAAAAACGCGCCATAAAATGACACGTTTTTATTTTAGCATTTTTTGTTTTAACATTAAGGATAACTATCTAATATCAAAAGCTGAGCGTTAAATACTTAATAGGTGCTCAATAATAAATTGACCTTACTCTAAACAAGCCCAATCTAAAAAAGCACAATGTTAGCCTATTAAGCAGGCAACATTACCTCCGAGTTAAAGGTTTTTAGCTTCTCATAACGCAGCTCGCAACGCTCCTGCGCATCCAAATCCTTAAGCTCATCTAACTGCTCACCAATGAGCACTTTCAAAGCCGTCATGACTGGTTGTGGCTGAATATGAGCGCCCTCGCCTTCATCAATCACTGTATCAATTAAGCCCATTTGATAGAGATTAATGGCATTTAATTTTAAGGCTTCACTGGCATCTTGCGCTTTTTCGGCTGTTTTCCACAGGATAGAGGCACAGCCTTCCGGAGAAATAACTGAGTAAATGCTGTTTTGCAGCATATTGACCTTATCCCCAACGCCAATCGCTAACGCGCCACCTGAGCCACCTTCACCGATAATGGTCACGATAATCGGCACTTTTAGGCTAGAAAAAACCGCAATACTCTCAGCAATGGCTTGCGCCTGCCCGCGCTCTTCGGCACCAATACCCGGATAGGCGCCTTGGGTATCAACAAAGGTCATCACCGGAATATTAAAACGTTCCGCCATCTTTACCAAGCGAATGACTTTGCGATAGCCTTCAGGATTGGCCATACCAAAGTTATGGGCGATACGCTCGCGCGTGCTGCGACCTCGATGCTGACCGATAACCATCACTGGCATACCGTCAAAGCGCGCAAGGCCACCCAGAATCGCTTTGTCATCGGCAAACGCACGATCGCCATGCAATTCATCAAATTCGGTAAACAGCTGATTAACATAGTCCATAAATAATGGACGCTTGGCGTGCCGTGCAAGCTGCACACTATCCCAGACAGTGCTCATAGACCTTTCCCTTTAATAATTATATTTAACAATAGCATCGTTATCGGTTTGTAGATAATAAAAGTACAGTTGTAAACTCAATAGGAGCTATAGTAGCACATCTTAAATGCCATGACATTACTGACAAAGCCGCTTTTGTTACGTTAATCTGTACCTTACTCATCACAATAGTAACGACTCAATGCTAGCGCTCAGCACTTATGCCTCGACCACGCTTAGTGTCACGCCCCACTTGGCAAACTGCTCGACCTCATTATGTAAATCTGATAATAAGAACGCATAATGCTCATTGTTATCCGTCACTGTGATTTGCCAACAGTTGGTATCAACGACTTGAAGCTGCAACGTTGGTAGTTCGTTATCGCTACGGCTGTGATGCGCGAGTACGGCTAACCGTAACAATAAGCATAAATACACCAGCGAATCACCGCCAATAGTACCAGTCTGCTCTAACATATCCGCCTTGAGCTTGCGGCGATGATTGAGCATCAGCTGCGCCATACGTTTTTGATCGACTTGTGAAAACCCAGGAATATCAGAGTGTTCAAGTAAATATGCGCTGTGCTTGTGGTAGCTACTATGGCTAATGGCTAGGCCTATTTCATGCAAAAACGCTGCCCGCCTGAGCAAATCGCCATCGTCGCTACTGAGTGATAGCTTCGCCTTCACCTGTTCAAACAAATTGCGACTGGTTCTTACTACTTGTTTGGCTTGTTTTTTATCGCCTGAGTAGCGTTTAATAAGTGCCAGCACACTACGGTCACGCACGTCTTCACTGGCAAAGCGCCCCAACATGTCATACATAACGCCTTCGCGTAGCGCGCCATCTGAGTAAACAATGGTCTCAATGCCCAGCACCTTCATCACCGCCCGTAGCACCGCCACGCCTGCGGGGAAGACGGCTTTACGATGCTCCTTGACGCCTTCTAATTCGATGTCATTGACATTGCCAATCTTAATCAATAATTTTTCTAGTTTTTTGACGCCTTTATAAGTAATGCGTTCTTGCTCATCCGCCCAGCCTTTAGAGACGAGGACGTTACGCACCGCCTTAATCGTGCCACTAGAGCCAACCACACTACTCCAACCGGTTTTTTGGTAGCGACCATTAATCGCTAATACTTCTTTGCGCGCGCCTGATATCGCATTGTTAAACGCTTCTTTGGTAATTTGCCCATCATCAAAATATTTTTTGGTAAAGGCAACACAGCCCATCTGTAAACTTTCGGTCAATAGCGGATCGAACTCTTGACCAATGATGAACTCGGTCGAGCCACCGCCGATATCGATGACCAAACGCTTATCGCTACTGGCGTTGGTGTGCGAGACGCCCAAATAAATTAGACGCGCCTCTTCTCGTCCAGCGATGATTTCGATCGGCTTGGGTAAGATTTTATTGGCCCGAGTGATAAAGTCATTGGCATTCTTAGCTTGGCGCAAGGCATTGGTCGCCACCACACGAATACGCTCAGGTGGTACTGAATCAAGACGCGCCACAAACCGACTTAGACATTCAAGTCCTCGCTGTTCAGCCGCCGCGCCCAATATATTATTCTCATCCAATCCTGCTGCCAACTGCACCTTTTCGGACATCGAAACCACTTTCCGCACCTCACCGTGGTCAAGACGGGCAATGGCTAAATGAAAGCTGTTGGAACCAATATCAATGGCTGCCATCATTTCATCATCGGCGATCGGTGGGTTTGCTAGGTAGTCATTAGGCATAGGATATATCGTTACCGTGTTAGATAAAAAGGATAGGATATTTGCTGAAAAATAGGAAAACGGATAGATAAAAAACACAGCTCACTGAGCGAAACACAGCGAGTTTTGCCATTAAAGCATTTATGCCAAATAGTGGCAAGTAAGACGCAACCTTGGCTAGTACCCGATGACAACACAGACAAGTAGCCCACACTTGACGCTTGTGTTACTCATGGCGATTTGCTACATTAAAAATCATAAATATTGTAATAAAGAACAAACACTTACTTATCAAGTATAAGGTTTAATGAATTAAAAAATCTCTCAATGATTTGCCCTAATGCCTGTTTTCGATAGACGATTAGCAAGGAAGCTAAAAATGAATCAAGTTGCCACACAAAACACTACGAAATATACCGACGCTGCTACTATCGGCACGGCCAAAAAAGACATCATGAAGACGGTCAGTCCAACGAAGCCAAACTTTTATGATTTTTATTTGGATGAACATCAAAATATGGCATGCCGACGACTGCATTTTGCAGGCAGTAGTTTTGGCTTATTAGGCTTGGCAAAGTCGGTCAAAACCCGTTCGCCAAAACCATTACTCAAAGGCATCGCTGCAGGCTACGCTTGTGCTTGGGTCGGGCATTTCTTTTTTGAGAAAAACAAGCCCGCCTCTTTTAAATTTCCGCTAAAAAGCTTTGCCAGCGATTTTCGTATGTATAGCGACGTGCTACGCGGTAATGTAAGTTTAAAAGATCGCAAGTTTGATAAAGCACGATAAAGCTAAGTTTATGATTAATATAGATAAAAAATAAAAAACTGGACTGCCAAAATAGCAATCCAATTTTTTAGCTTTAATAAAATGCTGATTTAGCGTAAGGATTTACGTAATATTTTACCGACTGCGGTCTTAGGCAACTCATCGATAAACTCGTATGACTGCGGGCGTTTATAGCCAGTCAGACGTTCACTGGCAAAGGCTGCCAGCTCCTCAGCCGTTAAGCTCGAATCTTTTTTTACTACAAAAGCTTTGGGTACTTCACCGCTATGCGCATCTTCAATTCCAATAACCGCCACCTCGAGCACTTTTGGATGCTCAGTCAACGCTGCTTCTACTTCGTTAGGATACACGTTAAAGCCTGACACCAATATCATGTCTTTCTTACGATCAACGAGGGTCAAAAAGCCCTGTTTATTCAGTAGCCCAATATCACCTGATTTAAAGTAGCCATCATTAGTAAAGGTATCGCTATTGTCTTGGCGCCAATAACCCTGCATTACTTGTGGCCCTTTGATACCGACTTCTCCCGGCGTTCCGATAGCACATGCTGAGCCATTGTCGTCTATGATTTTGATATCCATCATAGCGAGCGGTAGACCGACGCTACCATTAAAACCATCTATACCTGGTGGATTGAAAGAGATAACGGGCGCGGTCTCCGACATGCCATAACCTTCGTTGATAATCATGCCAGTGACTTGTTGCCATTGATCAGACACTGCTTTGATAATCGCGGTGCCGCCCCCGATAGATAAGGCCAAGCGACTAAAATCGAGGCTAGCAAATTTTGGATGATGCAGCATCCCAATGAATAAGGTATTGACTGACGGAATGACATGCGGACGATGCTGCTCGATGGTCTTGACCAGCCCATCAATATCACGCGGGTTGGTGACCAGTATGTCTTCCCAACCACCATAGATGCCGAGCAGACCACAAACGGTGAATGAGAAAATATGGTACAGCGGTAGCGGATTGAGTATTTTAATCTGCTCACTGCGACCTGTTTCAATCGCACTGCCAAACATCGCATAACACTGACTGACATTGGCCATCACATTATAGTGTGTGAGCATCGCGCCTTTTGGCTTGCCAGTCGTGCCGCCCGTATACTGTAACAAGGCTAAATCTTCGCGCGTGATAGTAACGGGCTTATATTGCTCAGCATGGTATGCACTCATAATGTGGGCAAAGCTGACGCCCTGTGCTGAAGTATTGTTTGTAGCGCTATCGTCTGTGGTTGTGCGAACACTGTTGGCTTGGCTATTAGTTGTGTTTGCTGTCTGGTCGATGCGCGTCAGTAAGGCGATATCGTTATCGGCAGGTTCGGCATTGGGGTCTACGGAACAATGTACGACCAAGGATAATTGCGCTTTTACCTCTTCATCGAGCTGATCGTAAGCGGCTGTCATCCCATCAAGGACGATCAATCCGCAGGCTTGAGAGTCAGTCAGCTGATGCGCCAATTCATAATGGGTATACATGGGATTGACATTGACCAATACCGCGCCTGCCCGTAGACAACCGAGCAATGCCACCGCGTACTGCAATATATTTGGCAGCTGTACGGCAATTCGTGCCCCTTTTTCGATATTTTCTGCTTGTAGAAAGGCAGCAAAACGGTGGCTAGCAATATCTAGTTGGGCAAAGGTTACTGTGGCTGCTCCCATACTAAAAGCCACCGACTCACTATGCTGCTCAATTTTTGGTTGTAGTAAATCCAGCAGATTGTGCTTACCTTCTAACACATCCAAGTTATTTTTTAGTCCATATTGCTCATAGGCGGCTTGCCACAATGGAGGAACCGTGGCGCTAGGCGAGTTATTTTCAAAGCTATTACTCATTAGGTCGCGTCCTTGCTCAGTCATTATCATTAGCCTCAGAATAGCACAACTTATTGTCTGTTTTATAGATGGGCAATCATGGCTTCTTCTGCATGCCCGCCATTTTTAGCCTATTTAGTCACTTCCATCCAGAGTCAGGACATACCCTAGCCATAAAAAAACCAGCACATTGGCTGGTTTTTATTTTAAAAGTTTAAAACTTAGTTTTTACGATGATGAATATTTAGATTATGCGTTGGCCATTTCTGCAAATATCTCATCGGCAGCTTTGATTGATGCCTCGATGTCTGCATCGCTATGCTTGATAGACATAAAGCCCGCCTCATAAGCAGAGGGTGCCAGATAAATACCGCGATCGAGCATACCGTGAAAGAAAGTATTGAACGCGGTCATATCGCACTCTGTCACATCATCAAAATTCTTTGGCGTTTCGGTTGCACTGTCTTTGACAAAGAACATGCCAAACATGCCGCCCAATTTATTGGTACGCATATTAATGCCATGTTTGTCCGCAGCTGCTTGGAAACCATCAACTAGATGGTCTACTTTCGCTGCTAATTCATCATAAAACCCGTCTGCCGTTAAGTCTTCAAACATAGCAATACCGGCACGCATCGCCAGTGGGTTGCCTGATAATGTGCCGGCTTGATAGACACCGCCGAGTGGCGCAATACACGACATAATGTCTTTTTTACCACCGAAAGCGCCAACGGGCAAGCCTGCACCGATAATTTTACCAAAGCAAGTTAGGTCAGGGTCGATACCGAAATGCGCTTGTGCACCGCCAAGTCCAACACGAAAGCCCGTCATAACTTCATCAAAGATAAGCACTGAACCGTTGGCAGTACACTCTGCACGCAAGGTATCATGAAACTCTTGGCTCGGAATGACCATATTCATATTGCCAGCGATCGGCTCCAAGATAACGCAGGCAATTTCATCACCCCATTTTTCAAAGCAATCTTTAATCGCTTGTGGGTCATTATAAGGAATCGTAATCGTGTGCTTAGCGAAGTCTGCTGGCACGCCTTTTGACGTTGGCTCACCGATATCAAGCATACCTGAGCCTGCTTTTACCAATAAGCTGTCTGAATGTCCATGGTAACAACCTTCAAATTTGACGATTTTGTCGCGCTGGGTATAACCACGTGCTAAACGAATCGCACTCATGGTCGCTTCTGTGCCAGAGCTGGTCATACGAATCATCTCAACGCTCGGAACGATTTCGCAAATCTTATCAGCTACCGTCGTTTCAAACGGCGTTGGCGTACCAAAGCTGAGACCATCATCGGCCGCTTTTTTGACCGCATCGATGACTTTTGGATGCGCATGACCCAAAATCATGGGACCCCACGAGCCGACATAATCGATATAGGCATTGTCTTCGGTGTCATAAATTTTGCTGCCATTGGCACGGTGCATGAAGATGGGCGTACCACCGACCCCTGCAAAGGCACGGACTGGCGAGTTGACGCCACCTGGAATGTGTTTGCGTGCTTGCGCAAATAGCTGTTCGTTTTTAGTGCTCATAGTTATTCTCTATTATTTTATTAACAGTAAATTCATTTTTTTATTAAAGTTGTTTAAGCCTTTTTAACGACCGAAGACTTAAGCTTCATTGGACCGTAGCCATCAAGTTTACAGTCAATATCATGGCCGTCAGTAGCATCTGGCAATAGACGAATGCTTTTCGCCTTAGTGCCTACTTTAATAATGACTGAAGAGCCTTTGACCTTTAAGTCTTTAATGACAGTAACTGCATCACCGTCTTGCAACTCGTTACCAACTGCATCACGAATGACGGCGTCTTGGTCTGCAGCTTCAGCCGCATCTGTTTCAGCCGCCGTCCATTCATGAGCACACATCGGACATATCAGTAACGCACCATCTTCGTACGTATATTCAGCATCACATTTTGGGCAATTGGGTAAGCTCATAATTTCCTCGGCAGCCATCGTAAATTAGGTTTATTCTAGAGTTAGCCTAGATACCACATTGTATCGTAACTTGCACTCTTTAACCAATTTGTGCGCTTGAAAACGGGGTGCTGAGCCCTATTTATACCTTAACTTGCCTATTAAATAGGACGTTTTTTATCGCAGTGTTTTTTGTGGTACTCTTCTTTAGCCTTATTGGCTTTTAGACCCTCTTGTCTATGAAGGGTAAAAGCTTAAGTGGCGCTCTTTAATTTTTCCTTTTTGATAACAATATAGTGATACATGCACGCTTATAAATAGGATAATAACAATGACTCAAACTTCGAACGCTTCAACGCTGCCACAATTTTCTCAACTAACCATTCAAGGCGAGGATGCCGAAAAATTCTTACAGGGTCAGTTAACTTGTGATGTCACCAAGCTCGGGCTTAGCTATCAAGCAGCGGCGCTTAGCAATTTAAAAGGTCGTATTGAGTTTGGCATTTGGATTAAAAAACAAGCAGAGAAACATTACGACGTGGTTGTTAGTGGGGATTGCGCAGAGTCGCTACAATCGCATTTAAAAAAGTTTGGTGCCTTTTCAAAGTTCGATACGAGCGCGCCAACGCCGATTTATCCTTGTGTGCTCGCTGATGAGCCGACTTTTAGTCATAAGGATGATCATAATAATGCTGAAGATACGCAAGCGTGGATGCAGTGTAGTATTGAAAACGGCAATTATTGGATCGTGTCAGCAACGCAGGCCCAGTTTCAACCACAAGAGCTGCGTCTGCATCAGCGCGGCGGTATGGACTACGATAAAGGCTGTTATCTTGGTCAAGAAGTCATCGCTCGCATTTACTTTAAAGCAGCACCAAAAGCATTTTTGCATTATGTCAGCGGCATAGGTGACGTGCCAGCCGCAGGTGACAAGCTAGAGAAAATTCAGATAGTCAATGCGATTGCCACTGCCGAAGGCTTTGAGGCATTAGTGGTTGCCCGTCCTGAGCATTTGGCCGATAGCGAGCTTACGATATTAGACTTACCGCCAGCACTACAAGCGGATGTGGCGCGCCAAAAGTAACGCCAAATAACCAAAACAGTAAGCACTATTTAAAGCACTTTTACTAAAAACGCAACAGAGCAATCTATGACCCATATTGCGGTACTCGGAGCGGGTGTGGTGGGCGTAACCAGCGCCTGGTATCTTTGCCAAGCAGGCTACGATGTAACCGTGATTGAGCGTGAGTCGGCAGCAGGTATGCAAACCTCCTTTGCCAATGGTGGGCAGATATCGGTTTCGCATGCGACCCCTTGGGCGAATCCTGCCACACCAATGAAGGCGCTTAAATGGCTGTTTCGCGAGGACGCACCATTACTGTATCGCTTGCGTGCTGATAAGGCACAGCTCAAATGGGCCATGCAATTTTTGCAAGAATGTCGTGCTGAACGAGCCGATGCCAATCTGGTACAAATGGTGCGCTTGGGTCTGTATTCACGCGATGCTTTGCAGCAACTACGTGCTGACATCGGTATCAATTATGAGCAGCAAACGCGCGGCATCATGCATTTTTATACCAACCAAGCAGAGTTTGACGCTGCTATTGCGCCAACAGAGCGTATGCAAGCGCTGGGCTGTGAGCGCCATGTCATCGACATTAATAACGCGGTCAGTTTGGAGCCAGCACTTTACCCTATTGCCCATAAGCTCACGGGCGCAACCTATACCAGCCATGATGAATCGGGTAACGCGCACTTATTTACTCAGCGTCTAGCTGAGCGTTGCGCCGATGCTGGCGTGCAATTCTTATATGATACGGAAGTGTTGGCGTTAAACGCAGATGCCAACTCTACCAGTCCACATATCCATAGTATTACCATTCGTCCCAAGGGTGAAAACGCGCAAACTTTTAGTGCTGATAGCCATGTGCTAGCCCTCGGTAGCTATAGCGTGTCATTACTAAAACCTTTGGGAATACACGCACCCATATTTCCAGCCAAAGGCTACTCAGCCACTTATCAAATCAATCCTCGCGCCCCGCACCTCGCTCCCTTTGTCAGTCTTATTGATGATGAGTTTAAGTTAGTAACTTCACGCCTTGGCGATAAATTACGCGTCGCAGGAACGGCTGAATTTAACGGCTATAATTTGGACTTAAATAGTACCCGCTGTGAAGCGATTACTCGCCGTGTGCAGCAACTATTCCCGAAAGGTATCATTGCCAATTCTGTGCAATATTGGACGGGGCTACGACCGATGACCCCTTCTAATGTGCCATTAATTGGGCGCGCGCATAGCGGTCAAGTGCGGCATGGCAGTCATAATACGCACGCAACTTTTGATAATCTATGGCTAAATACGGGGCATGGCACGCTTGGTTGGACTCATGCTTGCGGTTCTGCAAAGGCTATTAGCTTATTGATGCAAGGCGAGACGCCGCAGGTAGATTTTGATTTTATTGGTCTAAAAGTATAAAAAAAGGCACTAATATAAGTACCTTCTTCATTTAAACTAAAATTTTTAAAGTTATTTTATGCCGCACTAGTAGATTCAACCTTAGCATCAGTCGTGTTCAAATCAACCCCTTCTAGCTCGATTGCTTCTAGCTGTACTGGTACACCATTGACCGCTGCGTTACCACTTAACTGATCGATTAACGTGTCATCCGTCAAGTCATTCACACTGACGCCTGCATGTGCTTGCGCGATTTTCTGTTTCACGCCTTTGCGCCCATGACCCCAACCATGAGGAATACTGACCACGCCCGGCATCAGCTCATCCGTCACTTCTGCGACGATCGTCACGTGACCGACGCGTGAGGTAACTTTTACCTCTTGACCATCTTTAATACCGTGGTTTTCCGCTGTTTCAGGATGCAGCATCAGGGTACAGCGTAGTTTGCCTTTGACCAAACGATGGCTATTGTGTAGCCACGAGTTATTGCTACGCACGTGGCGACGACCAATCAATAGAATCTGTTTGTCATCATATTGCTCCATCATGTCTTGCACGCGCTTTAGATCTGCCTGATAAAAATCAACGTTAAGATGAATCTGCTTGTCTTTATGTTTTAACGCTTGCGGCAGCATTGTTTTTAGTGGCCCAAGATCCATACCGTGAGGGTGTTTCTTTAGTTTTCTCAAACTCATATGGTAATAAGGCCCGCGCTTTAAGCCTTGATCGAGTATTACTTTTGGCCCTAGCGCCTTTACCAATCGACGCTCAACTTTGGTCGCCAGAGGGACTTTTTTATCCAGTCGCTCCGCCAGCTCTAGGTAGATTTGCCAATCGTGTTTGGCGTCTTTTTGCTTAGCAAATAACGCTGGAGAGTATTTAGCGACGTTGTGCACCGCAAAACCATTAAAGGTGACGTCATAATGATCACGCTCTAGCGGTGATACGGGTGGCAAAATAATATTGGCGTGGCGACTGGTTTCTGTCACGAAATAATCAAATGAAACCATAAAGTCCAACTTTGCTAAAGCTTCATCTAGTTTTTCACCGTTCGGAGTGCTGAGCACCGGGTTACCTGCGACAGTGATAAAGCCTTTTAGCTGTCCCTCGCCTTCCACGAGCATCTCATCTGCCATCGCAACCACGGGGTAATCGCCATTAAAATCAGGCAAATTGCTGACGCGGCTGTGGCGCTTACCTAAATAGCCGGGGCCAGAGTTATTCACCACATCGACCGCCGGATTAGGGAACATCAGACCACCTACTTCATCTAAGCGACCGCTGACGATATTAATCGCCATAATCAAATACTGGCTTAATAAGCCAAACTCTTGCACCGATACGCCCATGCGACCGTAGCAGACCGAACTTTCTGCTTCACAAAACTCTTTAACGAGACGTTTGATTTCAGACGCAGTGATACCCGTAATACTGGCAACCGACTCTGCACTATAGTCTTTAGCAAAGTCTGCGAGTCGTGAAATTTCTGGCGTTAGAGCCGCCGCCCTATTATCAATCTGTGCCTTATCCGCATAGCCTTGTAGATAGATTTCGTTGAGCATTGCTAGCAGTAATAAGACATCGGTCGCTGGACGAATAAAATGGTGCTCGCTAGCAATATCTGCCGTTTCTGTGCGCCTTGGATCAATCACCACCACCTTGCCATCACGGGCTTTGATATCTTTTAGCTTCTGGCGCATATTGGGGGCAGTCATAATACTGCCGTTAGATGCCAGCGGATTGCCGCCAATAATCAGCATATACTGGGTACGATTGACATCGGGTACTGGGATGCGCAGCATATGACCAAAGAGATGCATGCAGACGATATGATGCGGTAGTTGGTCGATTGAGGTGGCAGAAAAACGACTGCGCGTCTTTATACTGGTTAATAAGTGCTTAACGGTTAACATCCCGCCTAGGTTATGCACGTTGGGGTTGCCCAGATAGATACCGAGCGCATTTTTACCATATTTTTTTTGTACCGTTTGGACGCCCGCTGCTACTTTATCTAGCGCTTCAGGCCAGCTGATTTCCTTCCAGCCATTCGCCGTTCTCTCAACGGGTTGACGCAAGCGATCAGGATCTTCATGCAAATCTTGCAAAGCCGTCGCTTTCGGGCAAATATAACCTTGCGAAAAAGGGTCATCTTTATCGCCTTTAATCGATAGCACCTTATCGCCATCGTGTTTGATGACGATACCGCACATCGCCTCGCATAGGTTACAAGTTCTAAAATGGGTTTGCTCATTGTTTTTGGTTGGCTCATTACTCATCGTCGTGCTCCCTATTATTTTTTATCCGCGTTTTTGCTATGTAAATTCCGTTTAAATCTTTTTATAAATTGGACTGCCTTGATGATTAGCCGCTCATTTCTTGCCATTCTGTGGTAAAGAATTGACTAAAAAGCGCATCGAAATTTGTGCTTAACATCGAGATAGCTTGCTGTCTGCTATAACGCTGCTGATGACAGCCAACTATTAATTCATGGACTTGAGCGGCGGCGATATCGACACAAAGATTGACTTCCGAGCGTTCAAAAGAACATCCAGATAAGGACAATCCTTTTATAAATATTGCCGTCCACTCTTCTTGTATTTCGGTCATTAAATTGCCTAAACCCTTATCCAATAGGCTGTTATTTTCTTGGGCTGGATTTTTTGAATCGCTAGTTAATAAACATTCATTCAATAAATCTTGCTCTTTTATACTTGGGGCAAAGCGCAGACGGTCTTCGAGCAAACGCTGAAATAAAGCAATATTCTGAAATGCTGCATCAAAAATCATATTTAAGCAGTGCTGACAACGCTCATTGAACTGCGCTTTAGTTAATCTAGGATAATCCTTTAGCATATCAATCCACGCCATACGCATGGGCGATAAATAGTTCTCCTTAAGCTGAGCACCCAGCTCTTGTTGCAGCGCCTCTAAGCTCGCAAAATGATTGTAAAAACTCGGCTGCGCGATGCCTGCGCCCTTGGCCACTTTATTCATACTCATGCCACAAGCACCTTCCACACGATAGAGCTGCAAGGCACTTTTTAGGAGCGCGCGTCGTGTCTTGGCTTTTGCCAGCTCACGCTTTGTTTCAGTTGTTGCACTGTCATCTGCACTGATGAAGTCTGTTTTAGCATTTGCCTTCAATGTTGACCTCGATTTATATTTTAAAATGACTTACGGGAATAATTACTACATCGACTATAAGACTATAGTCATTTAAACTATAAGTCTATAGCTTAAATTTTTAGTACAAAGTTTTTAGAAAAAGAGGGTTATAAAAACCTCCCCAAAACCACATGCAGTCGTTTCAAGATAAGTTGGATACAAGAAAGGCTCGCTAAGTCTTAGCAATAACAGACTGAGCAAGCCTGACACTGCACGCCATTTATATAGAATCGACTTATATAGAATTGACGATACTTAGGATTTATTATGACATCAGCCGTTTTCTCTCCTTTTACCTTGCCATGTGGCGCTGTGCTGCCAAACCGCTTAGCCAAAGCCGCTATGGAAGAAAACATGGCAGATAAAGGGCAAATCCCCGGTCCTACTATTTTGCGCCTATACCAACGCTGGGCGGAAGGCGGTACTGGGTTACTGATTACTGGTAATGTTATGGTTGATGGCCGAGCAATGACGGGACCTGGTGGCATCGTATTAGAGAAAGACAGTGATTTAGCACCCTTTCAAGCATGGGCGCAAACGGTTAAAAAGAACCATAGCCACATTTGGATGCAAATCAATCATCCGGGTCGCCAAGTCTATGCAGCGATGGGAGGCGATGTGTTGTCACCTTCTGACGTTTCCCTTGATTTAGGAAAGCACTCTCATCTGTTTGGCAAGCCTCGTGCCATGACCCACGAGGATATTGAGCAGCTGGTTCAACGCTTCGTCGATACCGCTGTCAAAGCTGAACAAGCGGGCTTCGATGGTGTGCAAATTCACGGGGCTCATGGTTACTTGATATCACAGTTTTTATCGCCGTTGACCAATAAGCGCACTGATGAATTTGGCGGTTCAATCGAGAATCGTATGCGCTTATTAATTTCGGTGATTAAAGCCGTCCGTGCCCAAGTCGCCCCTAGCTTTGCGGTATCAGTCAAATTAAATTCGGCTGATTTTCAACGTGGTGGCTTTGATGCTGATGATGCCAAAGCTGTTGTTTTAGCGCTGCGCGGGCTTGGTGTTGATTTGGTTGAACTGTCGGGTGGCAGCTATGAGAGTCCGGCGATGCAAGGTACAACGGCAGATGGTAGAACCTTACAGCGAGAAGCCTACTTTTTAACGTTCGCCGCCGAGATTGCACAAGTGGCCAGCATGCCGATGATGACTACTGGTGGGGTCAGGCGTTTAGCGGTAGCAGAATCCGTATTGGCTCAAGGTATCGATATCGTCGGCATGGGCACCGCGCTCGCCATGAGTCCATCTCTGCCCAATGATTGGCAACACAATGAGCAACTAAGTGCGCACGACCCAGCCGTACGCTGGAAAGACAAAACCTTGAGCGCTATCGCCACCATGGCAGTCATTAAGCGTCAGCTACAACGCATGGGGCAAGGAAAAACACCCAAGACCAATGCCTCGCCACTATTTTCGTTAATTAGCGACCGCATACGCTTAAAGAAACTAACAAAACGTTATCAAGATTATTTGGCTAAGTAGCCTAAATCGATTAATAACCACAGTAAAAAGCAGACGCCATTTTATTAATAGCGCCTGTTTTTTATTTGCCTATACGAATATAGGGTTCGCGTTATTGAGAAAGCACGCTCATTTTTATTTTTCAATAAACCCTTTCTTAATTCATTTACCTATTGCACTGATAAAACCCCTGCTTTATTACACAAAGATGGTCTCCATAACATAGCCATGCAGATTGCTATCATGAAGTAACACTCTAAACATTGCGCATACAGACAGCCGAATTCTTGACGCCTATATTAGAGACATCAGCTAGCTTGTTTTATAAATTTCTTATAACGACTCGACGAGTTCTTATTAAACAAGAGCTTATCAAGTAAAACGGTCATTAGAAAAAAGCTACTGAATAAAATGTTAAGAAAGGCCAGATGGGATAAATGTCTGGATAAACAAATAATCAAAAAAGGAATATAACAATGAACGAACATACTCTAAAAGGCGAATGGAACCAAATGAAAGGCTCAGTAAAACAAAAATGGGCTGATCTCACTGATGATGATTTAACCCACATCGAAGGTAGCCGCGATAAACTGGTCGGTCGTGTACAAGAGCGTTATGGCCATGCAAAAGAAGATGCTGAACGTGAAGTAGATGACTGGCGTCGCGAAAACAAATACTAAGTTATCAGTCAAATAGCGAACAATGCTATTGATGATTTAATTCGATAATCTAATAAGTCAAAAAACCGCATAAATCTTATGCGGTTTTTTTGTTAGCAGCCATTTAACGCTTTATACACTACTCAATAACGTATCTAAAAAAGGTTGAATAAAAAATTCTTAAGCTCTAGACACGATAAAACCGCATAGCAATTGATTGTTATGCGGTTTTATTGTTAACCATCCATGTTACCTATCACGACTGTAATCTATGCATCCTTGCATAACGTTCAGTGTGTTGCGATATCGGGCATCCTGCCCTGTTTACTACCGTTATTAGCATTAATAATGCTACTAGCAAAGGTTATGTATCCTTTCTTCGTTCACTATTATCATCCTGACGCTAGTAAACGAATCATTATCCTTAATGCGGTCAACTCAATCCTTGAGTTACATTCCCTTATGCCGTGTATGTATAATGCCTAATTCTCACTCCGATGTTAAGTCGCGTAAACGTCATTGTGTGTAAGCATATGCTTACACGAGAACCTGATAACGATTTTATTGCTATTTTCAAATCAGCATTTCCCCAAAAATACCGACCAAAAAGCCGAGCGTTGCCCCAAGCGAGGTCAGATAACTCTTATCCAGCTTACTGGCAGGAATGATATCTTGGATAAGTAGATATAAAATACCCCCACTCGCAAAAATCATAAGATGGGCGGTAAGATTAGGATGCTCGCTCAATAAAAAATGCCCGATCAGCGCAGATATAACGCCAAAAAAACTGAGTCCAAAAAAGATGGTCAACGTCCTTTTAACACTAAAACCGCTCTGCACCATATCACGAAAGGCATTGAATGACTCTGGAAGGTTTTGCAGTCCAATAAACAATGCTAATAATAGCGACAGCTGCGGTTCAATCGCGAATACCGCTCCTAGCGCGATGGACTCCGGTACAAAGTCCATCATCATAGCGAGTAAGGTTGCCTGCTGACTATTCGATTCAGCCAGCTTACGATCTAGCAGCATAAACAGGATGGCCCCTGATAAAAATGAGCCTGTGACACCCCAAACACTCAATACCTCCATACCCTTTGGCAATAAAACGAATGCCAATGCCGATAAAATAATACCCGCACCGAACGACATCGAGGTATGAATAAATTCATATTTGACTGGGCTGTCTGTGACATGGTGGTCAAAAACATTGGCCAATAAACCGCCTATAAACACGGTTATACCTGCAAAAGCTGAAAACAAAATAAGCTTGAATAGCATTTATGGTTCCTTTTCATCGCTACCATTCAGAGATATGCTGCTTTGTTAGCTAAGTGATCAATTAAGCGATATATCATTAAACGGGCAATTACAACTTATTAACGCAAATGACACTTAACATCAAGTTTTGTGTCTTATCATAGATAATGTAAGAAAATATTTCTAGCCATCAGATAAATAAGAAAGTCAGTTAGTCATGCAATTATTACTTCTGCATTTATAAAGGCTACCAAGTGACATAGACATCAACCACATGACGCTGTTAGATGTGAAAAGCAATCCGGTAATTATTAATCCAAAAATATCGTAGGAGATTTTATCATGAAGATTTTGCAGCTATTTTCATTGAAGACAGCGATGTCTGCAGGCCTTTCGCTTACCTTGCTAGGCACGATGGTCGGTTGTACCGTCGTTGGTCCAGGCTATGACAATCAGTCCGTCTATCGCGGTGATAAGGGTTACAGCAATGCTAACTATAACCGCGTTAGCCAACAGCTGCGCAACGATTTACGTCGTAAAGGGTATCAGGTCACGAACATCAGATCTGACAGTTATCGCGGTAATCGATTGCTCACAGCCTATGCCAAAAAGAACAATCAAGCCTACGAGCTCAAGTATACCTACCCTGATTTAAGGCTTATCAGTTCAAGCAGGCAAGATTGGTCCAAGAAACGCTATGATGATAAATATGATAATGACCGTGATTATGATGATCGCGACCATAATAAGTATGATTATGACAAAAAGGATAAGCACAACAAGCACGGAAAAGGCAAATATAAAAATAACAACAAGCATAAAAACAAAGGCAAATATAAAAATAACGAGACCATCCCAAACTCTGTGTAACTGCCATTTAGATTAAATGCTTACTAATACGATCATCAAACATAATCATAAAGCGATTTAAAGCAGACGTCCAGTTACGAATGGGCATAGACCACTTTTTGGATGCCTGCTGAGTTGCTAAATAGACCACTTTAAATGCTGCCTGATCAGAGGGGAACACCTTACGCTTATTCACCGCTGTCCGAATCACACTGTTTAGCGACTCTATCGCATTGGTGGTATAGATGGCTTTTCTGATGTCTTTAGGGTAATTAAAGAACACCGTTAAGCCCTCCCAGTTATTGCGCCAAGACTTAACCACGTGCGGGTATTTCTCGCCCCACACCTCATCAAAGTGCTCAAGATTGGCCTCTGCCATCTCAAGCGTATCAGCGCCATAGATGGCCTTTAAATCAGCCGCTACGGCCTTCTTATCCGTCCATGGTACAAACTTCATGGAGTAACGCACCATATGCACGATACACAGCTGAACCTGAGCATTGGGATAAAC
>NZ_AYYA01000049.1:0-2339 GCF_000511065.1 Psychrobacter sp. TB67 | reverse complement strand
TGAACCGCCCCGACTTTATCGGAGAGTGATTTACTTGAGTCAGGCAGCGATGCCTGACAGGGTTAAATTATCATAATACCGCTTTTCAAACTCAAAGGGTGACACATATCCAATCGTGCCATGTAAACGGGTTTTATTAAACCAGTCCACCCACTCAAGGGTTGCCAGTTCAACATCGTTCACACCAGTCCAGTTCTGCTTTAAATAGTCAATTACTTCAGATTTATAGAGTCCATTGACCGTTTCAGCCAGTGCATTGTCGTATGAATCACCTGTTGTACCAACAGAAGCAATCACGCCGCAGTCCGTCATCTTATCGGTATAGCGAATAGATAAGTACTGAACCCCTCGATCACTGTGATGAATCACATCTTTGGGATTGTTTCTATCTGTTATCGCTTGATTTAATGCTGCCATTACCATATCGGTATTCATACGATTAGATACTTTCCAGCCGACGATAGCGCGAGCAAACACATCAATAACAAAAGCGGTATTCGCCCAGCCGCTTATCGTCTTGATATAGGTAAAGTCTGCCACCCAGAGCTGGTTAGGGCGATGAGCGCTAAAGTTACGATTAACCAAGTCATCAGCACGCTTTTGATCATCACGGCTGTGAGTTGTTATTTTACCCTTACCGCGCCAGACACCTTGTAGGCCATGCTGTCTCATTAAACGCTCTATGGTACAACGAGCAACCTTTAACCCGTCAGCTTTCATCTGCTGCCATACTTTACGCGCACCGTAACGGCATTTGCTGTCCTGCCAGATACGTTTAATCTCGCTGATGTAAAAGTCGTCATGTTGACTGCGCAGTGAGCGTTTTTCAGGGTAGCTCTCCAAGTCTTTAGCACGGTGATAGGTTGATGGGGCAATCGGTAATACTCTACAGATCAGCTCGACCCCATAATTATTCTTATGATCGTCGATGAATTGAATCATGATTTTAGTCAGCGGTCGAGCTCCGCCTGGGCGAAAAAAGCGGCAGCCTTACGTATGATCTCATTGGCTTGCTTGAGCTCTCTGCATTCGCGTTCAAGCTCCTTGATGCGCTCTTTATCACTTTGCGCTTGCACCGATGCAGGAATAGTTTGATCGATGTGTTTTTTATGCCACGACCGCAGGGTTTCAGGCGTACAGCCAATCTTAGGGGCAATGGCTTGAATCGCTGACCATGTGGAAGGATAGTCGCCCAACGCTTCTATCAGCATGCGAACGGCGCGTTCTTTAATCTCAGGAGTGTAGGTTTGTTTTTTCATTGTCGTATTCTCTCAGAATGTTGAGTCTCCGACAATCCCGGGGCGGTTCATATTATTGGGTTGTTTTATGCGCTTTTTTTAGGCTATTTGGATGATTATTAAAGGCGTAGTAGAGAAGATTGAATCGTGCAAAGTTTAGTGTCCGATGGAATACTGGCGCGGTATGGCCGCCTACCGCATCATCTGCGAACCTGCTCTTAGCCAACTACGCCTAAACAGTCATAACCGCCGTCACCACCATCTAAGTTTAAGCGAGCTTATCAAAGATATTATTAGCCCATATGATATAGACATCGAGATTGACGAGCGCCTAAGTGATGGTATCAACAATCACATACCAGCAGACTGACTGGGCGCAGTCGCTTTTGATCCTATTACCTTACAGCCCAATACGAACCATGCCAGTCATGACAATGATGACGACAATGACAACAACGTCCATCACATCAACGCTTGCTATCTACCATTTCCTCATCATCACCATATTCCTTATGGGGAACAGCTTGCTACACTTGGACAACCGCATCCGAGTCTGACGGGTCTCATGAGTGCCAGTATTATTGACACCGATAGCAGTGCTATTACTCATGACCGTAATCATCGCGCTCATATCCATTATCATTGGCAGAATGAACAAGGGGGCGAACAAAATAGCGACAGCAGTAGTGATGACGCCCACTGGGTACCCATTGCCAGTCACTTAGTCGCCGACCACATGGGACAAACCCATCCCCTGCGTCATGGGCAACACGTCCTGATCGACTTCATCGATGGTGACATCATCCATCCCATCATTATTGGCAGCACCCACAACGGCCAAGGCAACGATAACGCCCAGCATAATAGCATCGCCAGTGACTCAGATAGCCTTGATGCCACCAGTCCTGCTTGGTTTATCAACCAAAGCCACGCTCATCCCATCGACGGCATCAAGACTCAAAGTATAGACTCTAGTCGTACAGGAGAGGCCAGCAAAGACAGCCTGATCAATGGCTACAACCAGCTCATGTTTGACGCTCATCCTGACAGTCCGCAAATCAATCTCTATAGCTCAAGCTTTCAGTCCAGCCTGACTATTGG
>NZ_AYYA01000048.1:0-22688 GCF_000511065.1 Psychrobacter sp. TB67 | reverse complement strand
TGGGTCACAGACAAGCTTAAAGAGAACTGGAGTCCCCAGCAAATAGCAGGTGTTCATGGTGGACTCAGTCATATGAGCATTTATCGCTATATATGGACAAACAAGCGTAAGGGCGGCAGGTTATGGCAGTGTCTCAGACGTAAAGCCAAGCCTTATCGGCAGCGTTTAACTGCTGAGACTCGTGGTCGTATTAATGACAGAGTCTCTATCCATGAGCGCCCCTCCATCGTTGATGCGCGCACGCGGATTGGCGACTGGGAGGCGGATACCATTATCGGTCAGCATCAC
This sequence comes from Psychrobacter sp. TB67, assembly GCF_000511065.1. Lineage (NCBI taxonomy): Bacteria > Pseudomonadati > Pseudomonadota > Gammaproteobacteria > Moraxellales > Moraxellaceae > Psychrobacter > Psychrobacter sp. TB67. The sequence continues at coordinate 22,400 of NZ_AYYA01000048.1, read as the reverse complement.
AAGCAAGCGATTGTCACGCTCGTTGAACGTAAAACAGGGCTGCTGAAGATGAAACGTGTGGATAATAAAACGGCACAGCAAGTATCAGAGGCAATGATAGAGCTCTTAAAGCCAGTGAGGTTGCAGGTTAAGACCATTACCTCTGACAATGGTAAAGAGTTTGCTCAGCATAAAAAGGTGAAACAAAAGCTCTTTAGCTCTTTCTTCTTTGCCGATGCTTATGCGTCATGGCAGCGAGGAACCAACGAAAATACCAACGGCTTGATCAGAGAGTATCTGCCTAAAGGCTGTGACTTTAGACAAGTCTCTGATGATGAGATGCAGGACATTGAGAACAAACTAAATAACAGACCAAGAAAACGCTTAGGGTTTAAAACGCCTATGCAGGCGTTCTATAATATTAATTAGCGTTGCACTTGGTGTGTTAATCTAAGTAATAAGAAAAGTTATTTCGTAATTATAAGTATTATTGACGCAAATCTGTGCATCATTAACAGCATCAAATTGCTCGGCTGTTAAAGTGATAGCCATTGTAAAATCGATCACTTGCTGTGGCGATCTCAAATCTTTAGTTAAGTCACTAGCAGTAAAATGAATCTTAGCGATGTGGTTCTCAATTTTCACTGTAAAATTTTCATTGCCGAAATTACTAGACTCAAACCCTAGTTTTTTCTCTTCTGGTGTTAAACCGTTCAAGTATTCTTGAATAGTGTTCTTTAGTGGTGAATCTTTATCTACATGTCGAATAACATAGACATAGTCATCTATATTTGGGTTTATAAAGTATACTTTGACCGCTAGTTTATCTTTAATTGACTGCTTGCTCATTTTATTAAGATAGCTTTTATAGTTTTTGGTATATATTTTTTCGATGAGAGTATCAGGTTCATTAGCAAGATGAGGTTCTGTAGCAGCTATATATTCATCCACGAACGGCCATAGAAAATAGGATGAACAAGCATCACTTTGACATATCAAGTTTAAATTATTATGATTTTTATCAATTAATTCAATTCTAGAATTAGGATAGATATTCGCTTCATATACCTTATCTTTGTATGTAATTTTAGTGGAAGCTGTAAATGCAAAATCAATAGGAGAAAAATCACGAATATTATTAATAGTGCCGTTATATTCTTTAAGGTTTTTTAAGTTTATGATACTGTCAAACTCATTAAAATTCTTCCAGTAGTCACATAATAAGAGTTGATCATTATTAAGTTCGAAATCATCACAGTTTAAGGTAATATTATATTGAACACTATTGGATTCTCGATTGATAGATGCTTCTGAATTTGCTGGATTTCTGCAGCCAGTTATTAATAATATGACTGTTGTGATAAATATTTTTTTATATAGAGAAACATCATTGTTCCTTAGGAAAGGCTCATTTATTCTGATCACTTACATTATCAACCCTTTGTAAATTGATTCTGATTCGTGAATTGAAGTATAATGTACTGTAGAGTCAATTGATATTTTCCCAGTTTTGGGATTGATATTATATTTTTCCCAAGATACGACATATAAGACACCTTCAAACATAATTGAATTAAGAATCCATAATTCAAAATCCTGATTCATATAAAAAATACGTTCATTATACGAATATTCATTAAATTCATATTCATAAATATTTATAGAGTCAATTTCTAACCCGTCAATATTTGTACTTAATTTAAGTGTCTTAGTAGTGTAATCACCATCATCATTCTTTGACCCTAAGAGCAGTCTAGTATCCAATATGACTTTACTTTTAGTATCTGAGAACCTATCAAGGTTTATACTATCAAAACTATAATTACTAACTTTGTCGTAGTATAAGCATTTTTCGGGGTAAGAAAGATTTTCAGCCGAACATGATTTTTCTAGTAGATGTATAAATTCTTTATCAGAAATTTGTTTGATACCTATACCTGTAGAGTGTAAATCTGTAGAACTAAGTTCTTTAGATAATGTTTCATTTAAAGGAGCCGAAGTTTTTGTTTCACTTGTATCTACACTACAGGAGCAAAGTATGACCATTACAAATATTAAGCTATATTTAAACATATTATTCTCTGATTATTTTTACGCGCTTTTCATCGAACATTGAATGCAAATGGCTATCATGATAGGCTGCTGGTGTAGTCCATTCATATTTAGGCTTGCTACGCCCCCTATACTGTGTATGGCAACCAAAATTTTTCATTGCTGTAATATATTTTTGTTCATTGTTTTGATTCGTTAAATAAATGGTATCTACACTTCTACCGTTATTATGTGAAGTACTTGGAAAACCAGTTCCTTCTTCAAAACAACTACCTGTAGATTGTATCGCTAAACCAGTAGTAGCTAATGCACCGATAAAACATGCTAAATGACCTGGACTAGTATATCTTCTCTGAGTATTTGAAAATGTGTATGATATTTTTACATTACTATTATTATACTTCAATGAGTCAGGCATCCTAACTAAAGTAATATCTCCAGATAAAGCCTTGAATAGCCTCCAAAAATATTCACCATTGTTAATTCCGTACTCTGCGATATCGCCATTTTCATATTTAACTCGTCTAGACGTCTGACCTTGATTAACTTTTTTATCATACAAAATAGATGCATGAGTTGGTTTACTACTACGTTTTTCTCCTTTACTCTTTTCTTTGGTAGTATTCCAATTAACAGTACAAATATTATGTTTTTTACCATTTTTTTCGTAATATATATACTTATATTTTTGTTTATTACTTGAAGATATGTTTTTAGGAATGTACTTAATAATTTGATGATCTTCATAGATATTGTAAGTAATTATACCTTTTTCGAATTCAGGCTTCTTAGCCTTATAAATGTAGACCTTATCTCTATCATTATTTACAATGAAGCTACCTTTTTTAACCTCTTTACCGTCCTCACTGACTATCACCGTTATCTCAACGCCAACCAATGATTCGTGTGGTCTACCTCTAGTACCGTCACTACCTGTTATCGAAGAATTCTTACCATATTTAGTAGATTTAGTTATATAGCTCAATCCAGATAGAGGTTTGTTATTTTTTTCATCAATGAACTTTATTGTTATTTCTGTTTGGTCAGATTCCACTTCAAGAGTTGGACCATCTTTAGTCTTTTTCTCAACTTCTTTGACCTTTGGCTTTTCAATCTTAGTCTGAGTTGCGTTTTCTTTTTCTGTTGATTTACTCTCTTGAACAACTGAAGAGGTTTCAGGAATTGTCTTTTCTTTACTCTTTGATACTTTGCTGACGTCTTCTTTCGAAATATTCTTATCAATTGTTATAGTCCATGATTTTGAACCATATGTAACTATAGCTGTTGTTGTTGCTCTTTCTTCCCCGTCGATAAGTTTTAAATGCTGCCCAGCAAGTGCTTTTATAATGGCTATACCTCTAACATTTGCTTTTTTAGTTTCAGAGGTCTGACCACGATAAACAGTTTTAAATTGATAATTAGGGATAGGTTTTTTACTCTTATCAACAAATTTCAATTGCAGCGTAACGACAGGAACTTTTAAAACTTTGGTTTGTCCATTTAAGTCTCCAGTAACAGGAAATGCCATGCTGTAAATAGATTGTTTCTTTTCATCGTCGTCATCAAGATAGACGCCAATAGATTGGCTGACATCTGCTTTTATACCTGAGTCGATACCTGAGTTATTCGTTTTATGGGGTTTGATATTGTTTTTGTAGTCAAGGTAATAGGTTGTGTTTGGTAAAGGCTTGCCTGTGTCTGCTTCTACCAGTTGTATGTTGAAAGTGACTTCATCAATTTTCTCATTATTATCGCTACCTTCACTGTGTTGATTTGATCCAATTGGTTCAACGCTATTGGTACTGCTATCGGTATCTTTACTTTCTTTAGTAGTTTGTAATTTTTCATGTTTTGATAGTTTGGAAGAATACTTGCTTTCACCTAGATATAATATCTCATAACCTTGTAGCTGATCTGCTTTTTGAATTATTGTTTCAACAAGATTGGCATCTATTTTTAACTGAATTTTTGCTTCTGGATGTCTGACTATTATGGGTAAATTACCATCTTTGTCTGTTTTATGAGTAACTACTATTTTACCCAAATTAAATGTACCCTTAAATTCAGAGCTGATTTCAACTTCTTTGTTAGGAATGCCAACTTTTTTAGCATCTACAATTTTCACGTATACTTTTCGTTTACAACAAGTTTGAAGGTTATAATGAGCAAATAGACTCATATACTTACCAACACTAGTGCCGTTGCCATCTACATCATTAATTTTTCCATTCGATTTTAAAAAATCTATTACTGCATCATCACCTTTTAAATGTCTAGCTGCAATGACTCCCGATTCTGTCACTTCAAAAGAAGCAAGATTTTTGGCTTCTGTAATAGTCTTACCATAAAATTCATTTGCATTTATATTCCTCATATAGCCACATAAGCGATCAATCCAATATTGGATTGCTTTCATCTGGATAGTACCGCTGCTTTTAAAGACGTTAAGTGAAGTAGCACCAAATTTACCAGTCCAATAGTTCCCAGTCCCTCCCCAATCTTGAGTTTTTAAATTTTTAGTTCCATCAAAGCGATAACAACCTACATCCTGTAATGCTACTTCAGAAAACTGAAACAGCCCCACATAATTCCAAGGATTTAATATGCTAACAGCGGTTGGATTATCAACTTTAATGCCTTCTTTGTTATCTCCAGTATAGGTATAAGAATAACGTAAATCAGATGTTGACTCCTGTCTAGAAACAGCTCCAATATATCCTATCCTATTAGGAGTATAAGTAACTCCTTTAACTGGCTTTATTAGTGAGCCCATATTATTTTTCCTTTACTATCGACGAGCGTTTTTACAAGCATTAGGAGCATAGCTATAATCTAGAGGGTTTTGTGCATCGACATATTTTTGTAATAGCTCTTTAGTACGTTGATCATTACCTGTCATATTATTTTTAACAAACAAACAACCGTCATAGAGCATACCTGTCATTTCATAGTTTTCGGGGTCAAAAATATAGAACACTTGACCTATAGCACATTTACTATCAAAGCAGATCTTGTTGAACACATACTTTTTATTAGTATTTATATCTTGTATGTACAGACCTTCTCGTTGTGTTCCCATTGCATAAAGCTCTTTGTAAGCCAAATCAATAGGACTAACAAGTTCAAAAATCATTTTTTGAAAGGCTTTATCGTATCTTTTATCATAATCAGGGTTACTACCCTCTATCGTTGGTAATACTTCATTAACTAGCTCAAATGGATAGGTGGTAAATTTTCCACTGCCGTATTCGTAGGTTAAATATCGAAAAGGAACATTATCCAATGCCAGCTTGATATTAAGCTTATCTGTATAGCTTAAAGAATCTGAGATATATGCTTGCTCTGAAGGTTCGTTCTCTTCATCTTGTGAAGGAGCGATTATTTTGAGCTGAACGCGTGGTATGCTATCTATATAGCTTTGATAATCTTCTTCGTTTGTGGTTTGAGCTACACTGACGAATGGTGTCGTGAAGAGGGGTATGAAAAACAAGTATAGATTTTTATTATTAAATAAGTACATAGGTTATCCTATCAATTTGCTCTATTAAGAGGTTTAACAGCCACAGCTATCGACATTGTCATCATCTAAAAACAAATCTTCTAAAGAAGTGTTACTGCACTTTATTTGATCTGATATGTCAGTCGCTTTAATTTCTCCTTTATGGTTCACGTTACCAATAAGCTCTAACTCAACCTTCTCAGCTTTATTTCCAAACATTCTTAAAGTCTGACCCTCTTCATCAAGCTTCCCTTCGATTTCTGTACCTCTTGTATGATTAATAAGCTTATAGCTAATACCTTGGTCAATTAAATCTTGAGGAATAAGTTTTTTTAAATCAAAAGCTTTACTGAATAACCCAGACTTAACTAAGGAAATCACTGGCGCGTTAACTTTACCTCCGCCTACCAAACTCTTCTTCACCGCATGAACTTTAATCGTCCCCGGACACACCAGCTTAATACCGCTATCATCTATCGTAATGGATGCTCCTGCTGAGGTTTGCAGCTTAATCCGCTTAGGGCTCGACACATTCACCTGTCCTGACTCACTACCAACCCTCATACCTTGCTGGCTGTGCAATTGCAGCTCACCGCCTTGGGCTTGTATCGCTACAGGTTTAGTGTTGGCACTGATATGTAGCCCTGACTGATCCGCTTGACCACCAACCCCAGAGAGCGAGTCAATCGTATTTGCCGTCAGCGTATAATTGCCTGCCACCACATCCGACTGGGTAGCGCCTGACTGTATGACTATTGTTTTCGCTGTCCACAGCGTATTGCTACTCGATGCGAGGATACTATCTTTGCTTACTAGCAGTACATCCGCTGCGCCAAGTACTTCGGTATCTAGCGTCTCATCGATGATTTGTGCGCTGGTTTTAAACGCTTCTATCGATTGATTCGCGGTCTGCATGGCTGCCGTGGATTGCAAATGTGCCTGCTTGGCCTCTTTAAAGGTTTCACTCAGCGCAGTGCCCATTGTTAACTGGCGTTGTCCTGCATCATTGACCCAAGCGGACTCGTGCTCGCTTTGACTATGTCTGATACCGAAAGTGGAGAGTAGGACACCGGTATCGCCAATGATCTGTAGTCCATGGTCGGTTGCTAGATTAATACCTTGTCCACTATCTGATGATTGATGATTACTAAAGCGATGACGTAGCACGCCAAGCTCAAGCACATGCTCATCAGAGGTAAAGGTGGCGCTAGAAGTGATGGTCGGCGTCTCAGCATTGGCTTTGCTGCCCGTATTCACCGTCCACTGGAGACCGACTTTATTAGGCGTGTCATCGAAACTTAGGGTCACTTCAGAATCAGACGTCAGCCCATATTGAGCAATACCAGAGATCCAACCACTGTGCCCATCATCTTCACTAATTTGCGAATGTCCGAGGCCACCACCATGCCATCTAGGGGACGCGCCGCCTTGTAAGTTATGTCTATTAGATAATCCAGCGTCACGAGTGGTAATGTCTTTCTCATTCACATCACCCATACCGATACCGTCGAACAGTGATCTGCTAATCACCGGACTGTCGATATCGCCATACCAGTAATTAAGCAGTACCGACTGTCCAAGCCTTGGCGCAAACTGCCAACCATGCGTGCTACCGGATGACAGTTGCAATGCGCGTAGGGGCGGGGTAGTGCCGTCGTCGTGAGGGCTGATGCCTGAGTAGACGGGAGTGGTGATGGTTTGCTGTAGGTTGTCATCGGTGACACTAGAGTCATAACTGGGGGAGGCTGATAAACTGGTGTCACCAGTACGCGCTTGGGCGAGACCTTGATAAGTACTGCTGACAAAGGAGAGTTTACTTGGATAAGGACAGTAGGTAATTGAAGATTCTAATAGAGTCGCTGATACCCAAACCCCAGTATCGCGGGCGATATCAAAGCCATGATCGGGGAGGGATATCCCGCTCTGTTGCGTCGTACGTTGTAACCACGCTTTGATAAATACTTGATGATGATAAGACACGCTGTCGCTGTCCGGCTCAATCCCAACCATCTGCGTACTGATACAGTAGCTAGTCAAACGACCGATAGTAGGTAAATTATGAATACTCACAGGACTACCGACCACCATGCCTCGCATCGCACCAGTCGCTTGGTAATGTTCACGCTGACAGCGATTGGCATTCACCCATTGCTGTGCCAACACCGTCGCTGCGCTATCGCTATCGACGCGTGAAGGCGCGCCTAAAAGCACAGTCGTGTCGTCTATTGCTAGTGCTGACTCATCAGCGGCTTGGCCTTCATAAATGGTATCCGCGCTTAAGCCATCTGCTCTTACTATCACCGTCTGACTACCCAGTTGCTGCGTGCTCATTTGTAGCTCATTAACCGTATCTTGTCCTGACTGGATAGAAGACTGGGCATAACGATAGTCTAATGGTAGTAACTCTGTCTCATCAAAACTGCTTAGTAGCATCAGATACCCTAAATTATCTAATGAATCACCCGATATCCATAGGGTACTGACACCACTATCAGCAAGTAGCCCGGTTATAAACTCCCAATCACTGACATCCGACTGGGTGCGCATAGGAAGCTGAAAAGACAGGCGCTCTGATGCCTGCAAAGTCTCAGATAACTGCCAATCAAACTCATAGTCGGCAAAGAGGGTAGTGACGATGTCGAGCGTAGATTGATTGATGAAACTGCGGGTATGAATGCACTGGGTTAATTGCCAATCGGGGCTGACAATGTCTAACGTGTAAAAATGCAGTGCGCCATCTGACTGCTGGTAGTTGACGGCTTTAATAAGCCCAGTGCGATGACTGGGTTCACGGGAAACTGAAAGGGTATTTAAGCAGACAAATGTATTTATCAAAGATAAACAAGAGTTTGAATCTATAAAAGCATGTGAGTAGAACAACAGCTGACTAGTAGCTACTTTATCAATGGCGCTTGACCAAGAGAACGCAACAGGATATAAGGTAGTAATGGGTGTATTATTGGTATCAACGGTAATTTGGTGTAGACGAGCGGTTTGCGAAGGCATAAGGGAGGTTCCCGTGACTGCAGATTTAAGGGTACAGTCGGTCGCTTAAAAGTAAGCACTGCTAAAATATATACTAAGAAAAGTATAGAGTTTATTGAAATATTGTCAAGTATCTGTATAATCGATTTGCAACAAGTTTTTCATTAAAGAACTTTAGTTCTAAATATATTCTATTATAACGTCATACTTTCTCTTATTCTTTTTGTTTTAATGATGATGATTTGCTTATGAACTCTATTGATTGTACTAAGCTGAAAGGGGTAGGTCTGCTATCTGTGATTTTCAGTGCCAGTGTGTTACTGACAGCGTGCGGTGGCGCCGCGAAGAAAAACACACAGCCCTTAACGGTTTCTAAGCCAACAGTGGCTAAGCAGTTGGATGAGCCTTCACCCTCTTATCTTTCTGATGCCATGAAAGTCGATGATGGACGTGCAGTGACAGCCCAGCAATGGCTGACCATTGCTCAAAGCAATTATCAATCAAAAAAGTACGCCCGTTCATTAAGAGCGGCAACCGAAGCATTGAGTCTCGATGATCAGCTGGTAGGAGCGCGTCAACTTGCTATGCTCTCTGCGGTCAAAGTAACGGAGAGTAATATTGACGCTTATAGTGACAATGCGGTGATGAACGATAATGATAAAGCGAGATTCAAAGACACTTTAACCAATATGACGACCTTGGTTAGTACGGCTGATTAACCATTATCGAGTCAACAGATGCATACATCTCATATTAATAATAGCGAGCACCGATTTACGATGATAAGTATTAAAAACGCTATCAAAGTCACTAATAAAATACCTAAGACGATCTTGACCGGTCTACTTATTATGGGATCGGTTATGGGTACAGCTCATAGTGAGCTTTCGATACAAGAGCAAGATCCAGGGTCAAGCATCATCAACCAATATGCTGCCCTTAAAAATGCGGATGCAAAATCACCGCAGTTGCATCAATTGATTGCCGACTTAAATCAGAGGCTAACTCGTAATCCGAAGGATTCTTTGGCTTGGGAGCTGTTGGCTCAGATTTACGCCAACAATGGCTATCATGCTTATGCTGTCTACGCAGCGAGCGAAGCAATTGATTTAGGTCAAAGCACCACCACGCTCAAAAGCATCCTTATAAATAGCAGTGCTCTTGTCTCACAGAGCCAATTACAGTCAGATTACTTGACGGATGATATGGATACGGCATTTTTAACTGAGTATCAGCACGCGCTTAGCAAGATATATGGTGAAGTCTACGGTTTTAACTATGATGAGTCTTTGCCAAAACCACCTGCGCCTGTGGTGAAGGCTCGATCGACTAGAAGCAAAAGCGTGTCCAACGCGAAGCGCCGCGCAGCCGTCAAAAGACCAGCCGCCCCTGTTAAAAGAAAAGCAGCAGTGAAACAAAAGTCACGTCCAGTGCCAAAAGCGAAGCCTGTTCAGAGACCGGCTAAACCATCATCCCCTAGAAGTAGCAACACCAAATCTACTGATCCATTCAGTATATTACGTTGAAACCAGAAACTGCTGAGGTAACTTATTATGGCAAAGCAAGACAGTGTACAAAAGAAACTGGCAAAAGTACGTGCGCCTCGGGTGCATTTGACTTATGACGTTGAAGTGGGCGATGCGATCGAAACGAAAGAAATTCCGTTTGTCGTTGGGGTGTTGGGAGAGTTTTCAGGAGATTCTACTCTTGAGCAACCGCGCTTTAAAGACAAAAAGTTTGTCGAAGTAGATTTGGATACCTTTGATGAGGTGATGTCAGGTCTAGAACCGCGTGCGACGTTCCGAGTAAGCAATGACTTGAGTGATAAAGGCGGCGAGTTCGCAGTTGATTTGGCATTCAATAGTATCAACGATTTTCGCCCTGAAGCGGTTGCTGATCAAATTGAGCCATTAAAGCAACTGGTACAAGCACGAGATCGCTTGGCAGATTTACGCAACAAAATATCGGCCAACGAAAAACTTGAAGACCTATTAGATGACGTGCTTAAGAACACTGAGCAAGTCAAAAAAATGGCAGAACAAAATCAAACCGACGGTGAGGATTAAACGATGAGTGCTCAAGCCCAGCAAAATCTAGCACCTGATGCGTTAAATAATGACAGTTACGACTTACTCGAAGAAATCGTCAATAAAAGTAATGTTGCCAAGTCCGATGACGAAAAAAATCGCGCGAAGTCGCAAATTGCAGAGCTGGCCAATGAAGTCATGCAAGGCACGGTGACATTATCAGACAATTTAGCCGCATCGATTGACGCGCGTATTGCCCAAATTGACGCGTTGATCTCCAAGCAGCTGACCACCGTCATGCACGCGCCTGAGTTTCAAAAGCTAGAGTCCAGCTGGCGTGGGTTGCATTATTTATGTAGCCAGACTCCGTCGGAATCCATGCTAAAGATTCGTATGATGAATACTACGAAGCGCGAACTGACTAAAGATTTTCAATCGTCAATTGATTTTGATCAAAGCACGCTGTTTAAGAAAATATACGAAGAAGAGTTCGGTAGCTTCGGTGGTGAACCTTATGCCGCTATCGTTGGCGATTTTGAATTTACTCGCCAAAACTCTGATATGTATCTGCTTGAGCAGTTGTCTCATGTTGCTGCTGCTTCCCATGCACCGTTTGTGTCGGCGGCTTCTGCTGAGATGTTCGGACTCGATTCCTTTACTGATATTGGCCGCCCACGCGATTTATCAAAGATATTCGAAACGGCTGAATACATACGCTGGCGCGCCTTTAGACAGTCAGAGGATGCTCGCTATGTGGCGCTGACAGTACCTAGTTTTTTAGGTCGTCTGCCTTATGATCCTAAAGATGGCACAGTGGTAGAGGGCTTTAACTTCACTGAAGAAGTCTCTGGTAATGATCACAATGATTATCTATGGGTGAATGCCGCTTATGCTTTTGCTTCGCGATTGACCTCAGCCTTTTCTGATTATCGTTGGTGTGCAGCTATTCGCGGTGTTGAGGGTGGTGGTTTGGTAGAAGGTTTACCTGTCCATACCTTTAAGACTGATGAAGGGGACTTGGCGCTTAAATGCCCAACTGAGATATCTATTACCGATCGCCGTGAGAAAGAGTTAAGTGACTTGGGTTTCATTCCATTAGTGCATTGCAAAAATACCAACTATGCCGCCTTTTTTGGGGCGCAGTCGGTACAAAAAGCCAAAACGTATCAAAACGATGATGCCAATGCCAATGCGGTGCTATCCACTCAGCTGCAATACATCATGGCAGTATCACGCATTGCTCATTACCTAAAAGCAATGATGCGCGACAAGGTTGGTAGTTTTTTAGCGCCTGGCAATGTCGAATCATTTTTGAATGACTGGATTTCGCGTTATGTTTTGCTAGACGACGGAGCCTCACAAGAAGCCAAAGCCCAGTACCCACTGCGCGAAGCTTCTGTACAAGTTGTAGAAGTGCCAGGCAAACCTGGTGTCTACAAGTCCGTGGTCTTTTTGAGACCACACTTTCAGCTTGACGAATTGTCTGTTTCTTTGCGTCTGGTCACTCAACTGCCGCAGTCTAGCAACAGCTGATCGTTTATTAAAACCCAACGTTAAACTTTAATTTTTTAAAAGGTGTGTGATATGAAAGATATTTATATTCAGTTCCGTGGTAAATACAAAATTGACGGTGAGTCTCGTGATAGCGAGCATAAAGGTTGGCTTGAAGTAAATACATGGGATCACCTGATCCGTCAGCCAAAATCAGCGACAGCAAGTAGCGTTGGTGGTCACACCTCTGAGCGCTGTGAACATGCCGATATGACCTTTATGAAAGATTTGGACTCGACCAGTCCCAAGCTATGGGAAGCGTGTTCAGCTGGCTATACTTTTGATGAAATTCAAATCGATTTTTATCGTGCCAATGGTGACAAACGTGTTAAATATCTTGAAGTGAAACTTAAGCATGCGCTCATTGCTAGCGTTGAACCAACGGTACGCTCAGAAGGCGTGCCAATTGAAAAAGTTGGTATCAAGTATGCGGCAGTTGAGTGGACTTACACCCAGCAAGATATCGATGGTACTGCCAAAGGTGCTGTGACGAAGAAATGGTCACTAGCCAACAACACTGCTACTTATACCGCTTAAGTCTGGGTAGTATAAAAAATAATGAGTACGTTACGATAAAAGAGAAAGGTTTACATTTGGACCTTTCTCTTTTCCGTTTTATAAGACAGGAATGCGATCAACAATGAACTATGCTGCCAAAGCTTCAAATAAGGAAGTCGGATTTCGACCAAATTTATTTGAGCAATTATTTGATGATGCCCCTCGTCATCTAGCACATGAGCTTGTGGTTCGCAGGCTTAATATCGATGAGTTAAAGTCTTCAGTAGCGCAAGATTTAGAGGCGCTATTAAACACACGTTGCGTGATATCAGAGCGCTTAGAAAGTTACCAGCATGTACGTTCATCGATACTGAATTTTGGCATATTGGACTTTGTAGGACTAAGTAGTGCCAATCCTGCAGACTGTGATTATATCTGCCGACAAATCGCGCAGACGGTCGAGCAGCAAGACAGTCGTCTGCAGAATGTCAGAGTATCGCTAGATATTGGCGCGGTAGATGTCAATCAGCTGTGTTTTTCTATCGAGGCTTTGCTCAAAGTTTATCCTGCCCAAGAGTTGGTGAGCTTTGATGCGTTCTTTGAGCCAAGCTCACAACGTTACCTAGTAAAATAATCGACAACATGGCTAAATCGGCAGAGTTAGCAGTGATAAATATATTGAGGCATCATGGACAGTCTACTTCCTTATTTTGAGCATGAGCTTAGTTTGTTTAATAAACAATCAAAAGAATTTGCCAAAAAGTATCCCAAAATTGCCAATCGGTTATTGATGGGTCACGATACGGTAGATGATCCGCATATTGAGCGCCTTATTCAGGCTTTTTCACTGATTAGTGCCCGCATCAATAAAAAGCTTGATGACTCATACGCAGACTTTACCGATTCTCTACTTGAAGTGGTCTATCCCGATTATCTTAAGCCTTTTCCTTCGGTGTCCATCGCTCAGTTTAATCTGGGGGTGCAGGGCAATGCGATGAGTGAGGCTACTTTAATCAATAAGGGTCATGGTTTTACCACCCAAAAAATTAATGGCACGGCTTGTCAATTTCAATCAACCCAAGACGTCACGTTATTACCGCTACAGATAGATAGCGTCGATTTTGAAACGCGCCAAGAAGTGTACGATAATCAGCATGGACTGCTTAACGGCTGCATTAACATTAAATTCAAAGGTCTTAATCCGAGCTTTGACTATCAGGCTTTATTCAATCATTCGTTAGATTTATATATAGATGAGGATGCTAGTCAAGGCACCAGCCTCTGGGATATCTTGTGCTGTGATGTCAAGCAGACCCACATCCAAGGTCAGCAAGTCAACAAGGTGACAGGCAGTCCATTTGAGGTTATAGGCTTCGATCCTGAGCAGCAACTTCTACCGAGTCACCGCGTGAGTAATGCTGCCTCTGCTTTATTAAAAGAGTATTTTTACTTTCCAGAAAAATTTAACTTTCTACGTCTCAATCTTGGTCGTACTTGTCCAAATTTAAAGATAGATAGCAGTGGTTTTGAGATTCGCTGTTATTTTAAGTTTGATAAAAAGAACACCATTCGCCTAAAAAACTTGCAGCAGTTGAGTAGCAGTAGTATCAAGTTATTCTGTACGCCAGTCATAAATCTATTCAAGGCCGCCGCCAAGCCCATTCAAGTCACTCATCGCTCTATTTATTATGATTTGGTACCTGATACTCGTGCGCTCTTTCAGCATGAGATTTATGAGGTCAATAAAGTCATAGAGTCCAAGCAAAGTAATAATCGTTTGATACAACGTGAGTATCATCCATTTTATGCGCTCAATCACTATGAGCAGCAAGATGACGGTCGTTATTATCATATCAAACGTGATAAAGATATGGCTGAATTTAAGCAGGGCTTCGAATATCAGATTATGTTTGTAGAAAAGCAGCGTGAGGATGTATCAGGTGCGGTCAGCATAAGTGCCGCTTTGCTATGCACCAATAGAGACTTACCCGCGCAAGTGGTATTCGGTCAAAGCCGAGGTGATTTGTTTAGTGAGGGAATGACGGGCTTTAGTAGTCTGTCATTATTAAAGCAGCCTACCAGAACGGCACGTTTTGAATACACCGGTGAGGAGCGTTGGCGCTTAATATCGCTGATCAGTTTGAACTTTTTATCACTTGCCGCCCAAGATGCTGAGCTGATGAAAGAGTATCTGTCGCTATATGATATTACTCAATCTGCCTCGAATAAACTGCTGGTAGAAGGCATCGTCTCTGTCACCACCAGTATCAAAGCTCAGCGGATTCAGCGCTTGCCGCAGCCTGGTTTTGTACGTGGTACGGTGATCGACATACATATTAACCAAAAGAGTTTTGCTGGGGTCAGTATCCGTCAGTTTGCCTATTTATTGGCCCATGTTTTTGGCTATCACGCCAGCTTAAATAGCTTCGTTGAAGTTGCCATCAGTGATGCCGTTACTAAAGAGGAGATATATAGATGTCAGCCACGCAGCGGTCTCAGTCCTCTTATTTAACGGATTTGACTGCCAAGCCGCAAGCCTACGAGCTATTGCAGGCATTACGTTTGGTTCGTCATGAAGCCAGTATGGGGCATGCACCTATCGAGGTGCGTTATCGTGCTTCCTTGTCATTGGCCTATCCGCAAGCCGAAATCGAGTCGATGGCGCTCATTGCCGAAGACAACATGAACGACAATGCTACTGTAATAAATACCAGTGAAATGAAGGTGAGGCAATTAGAGGTTTACCCAGCGGTTATTGGATTGACTGGCCCATTATCGGCCTTGCCAGCGATGTATACCGATCATTTGGCCTCGCGAGTACACCATGCAAAAGATAAAGCCGCACCGGCATTTTTAGACTTGTTTAATCATCGTTTGACGGATTTATATGTACAAGCCAGCTGGTTTTATAACCTGCCATTACAGTATGAATTAAACCATAAAAAAGACAGCTACCTACTGAGCTTGCGAGCACTGGCACGGCAGCCAAAGAAGCTAACGGCAATCGATAGCTTGATTGCCTATGCTGGCATGATTGCTCCAGGACGTCTGACCGCTGACCAATTGGCGCATGTATTGTCACATTTTTTAGATAGTACGGTCAGCGTTCAGCAGTTCGTGCCTGAGTGGTTTGATCTGCCCGCTAGCGAGCAGACCGCACTCGGTGGTCAGCATGCGGCACTTGGGGTGTCAGCGTTTTGTGG
Organism: Psychrobacter sp. TB67; assembly: GCF_000511065.1. Lineage (NCBI taxonomy): Bacteria > Pseudomonadati > Pseudomonadota > Gammaproteobacteria > Moraxellales > Moraxellaceae > Psychrobacter > Psychrobacter sp. TB67. Next base: position 6,606 of record NZ_AYYA01000048.1, on the reverse strand, counting down.
CGCACGGGCTGTACAGTTCGATAGCAAAATTAGAATCGTCTTTCATCAGTTGGATGCCAAACGCTATTTAAGACTGTTGCCTGCAGGGGATATGTATCGCCTCATTATCGATTTTATTCGTAAATGGTGCGGTGTGAGCTTGGCGGTCGAGATGCAGCTGGAATTAGATAAGCAATATATTAGCCCTTTGTCGTTATCTGAGGATGGCTTTGGTGGTTTAGGACGCGGCGGCTTTTTGGTATCGAAGCCTGCGACTCAGCATCATGATGACACCCGCTATGCGTTGCCTATTCAGTAAAGCTTTTATTGCTAATAGATAAATTGCTTGTTTACTAATAACGCTCAATAGTCACTCTAATTTTGATGCATCCGTTTAATAAACCAGTTTAATAAAAATAATGTTATACCATTCACAAAAATTAGAGTGGCAAGGAAAACGAGTGAAAGTACTACGACTTGTAGGCTAAGCGAGTTTGACACAGCTAATCTTACTTTTTGGGTTTGGTATTAAGTCTAATAAGAATGCTAAAGGAAAAGATTTATGAGCCAGTTAAAAGCTGTAATTACCCGCTTAAGCCCAAGCTGTCGACAGTGTTTGCAGCAGGCAGCTAGGCTTTGTATCAATAACGGGCATCGCGAAGTTGATACGGTTCATCTGCTACATGAACTGATTGCCACGCCGCACAATGATGTGGCTCAGATACTCAAAGTGAATAAAATTAATCAGCAGTCATTGCTAGCTGACATAACCGATTTGCTTAATACCTTTGGTCAAGCAACAGGCTCGACCCCTGTTTTTAGTCAGGATTTGATGGCGTTGTTAGAGGATGCATGGGAGCTGGCAAGCAGCCAACATGGTCAGAGTATTGATAATAATAACGCCTTAGAGATCCGCTCTGGTCATATATTGCTCGTGCTATTGGCATATGAGCGTTATCAGTCGCTACTCAAAACCCTTCCTGAACAGCTACAGTATATTGATCGCTTCACGCTCAAAGATGATTATGAGCGCCAGTGCCTTGGCAGTACTGAGGGCAGTGGATCAAGCAGTAATAAAGGCGTCAATAAGGGTGCTGATGATGGTGCGAATAGTGCAGACGATGATACTAACAATCAAGAATCTTTAGACACTAAGCAAACTGAAGCTAAGCCAACCCCTGCGTTGGATAAATATACTTATGATTTGACTGCTAAAGCCAGTGCAGAGCAAATAGATCCAGTGATAGGGCGTGAATTTGAGATTCATCAACTGATCGATATTTTGATTCGTCGTCGTCAGAACAATCCTATTTTGACTGGAGAGGCAGGTGTCGGTAAAACTGCAGTGGTTGAGGGACTGGCGCAAAAGATAGTTGTAGGTCAAGTACCTGACCAGCTCAAAGACGTGACGATACGCAGTCTCGATATGGGGCTATTGCAAGCAGGGGCAAGCGTCAAAGGGGAGTTTGAGAACCGTCTTAAGCAAGTCATTGAAGAAGTACAAGCCTCGCTACAGCCTATTATATTATTCATTGATGAAGCGCATACTTTGATCGGTGCTGGTGGGCAAGCGGGTCAAAACGATGCGGCTAATTTACTCAAGCCTGCGCTAGCACGTGGTGAGCTTAGGACTATTGCGGCGACGACGTGGTCAGAATATAAGAAATACTTCGAAAAAGATGCAGCATTGTCACGTCGCTTTCAGGTGGTTAAAGTCGATGAGCCTGATATCAAGACAGCAGTAGCCATGATTCGTGGGTTGAGTGCCAAGATGCAAGATCATTTTGGCATATTAATAGACGACGATGCGCTACAAGCGGCGGTTGAGCTATCTGCACGTTATATCAGCGATAGGCAGCTGCCTGATAAAGCGGTCAGTGTGTTAGACACGGCGGCGGCACGGGTGAGCTTATCCAAGACTGCCATACCCAATCAGCTCGACAGATTAAAAGCCAAAGGTGTGCAATTAGAACAGCATATTAATAATCTCAGTCAACAACTTGAGCGTATCGGCGGTGTGGATGAAAAAGAGAAAGTCAGCCAAAAAATAGCGGTACTCGATGAGCAGCGTCAGTCGAATCAACAAAGCATTGCTGATATGACCAGTCGCTGGCACGAACAGCGCGAGCTTAACAACCAGCTTGATGCGCTTAATAAACAACTGAGTGGCAAGGCAGGTGGCGCTGATAGCCTTAGTGCAAAAGCGCGCTTAGACAAACAAGCTGAGTATCAAAGTATTGAGCAATCGTTAAAACAAGTACAAGAAACGCAGCGCCTTATTCATCCTGTATTAGATCGTCAGGTTATTAAGCAGATTATCTCAGATTGGACAGGGATTCCACTCAACGATATGGCGGGGAATGAAAAAGATCATATCTTAAGTTTGGCTGATACCTTGCAAGCGCGTGTCATTGGCCAAGATCATTCTGTGGCCGCTATCGTCAAGCGCATTCATACCGCCAAAGCCCGCCTAGATGATCCTAACCGTCCACAAGGTGTCTTTATGTTAGTAGGGCCAAGTGGTGTGGGTAAGACGGAAACGGCGTTGGCGCTATCCGAGATATTATATGGTGGTGAGCGTAACCTTATTACGATTAACCTATCAGAGTATCAAGAAGCCCATAGCGTTGCTTCATTAAAAGGCTCGCCGCCAGGTTATGTTGGCTATGGTGAAGGCGGAGTATTGACGGAAGCGGTCCGCCGTCGCCCTTATAGTGTATTGCTACTCGATGAAGTCGAAAAAGCCCATCCAGACGTATTGGATTTATTTTATCAGGTCTTTGATAAAGGGGTCATGGAAGACAGCGAAGGGCGTTTAATTGATTTTAAAAACACCCTTATTTTATTGACCAGTAATATTGGCTCATCGCAGATTATGCAGGCGTGTATCAATACTGATCCGAGTGTTACGGACTTTAGCCTGCCAGACAGTGATAGCTTAAAACAGGCTATTAATCCGCATCTGTACAAAGCCTTTAAACCCGCGTTTTTGGGTCGTCTAACAGTGATACCTTATTATCCGTTAACGGATAACGCGCTGGCAGAAATTATTCGTCTTAAGTTGGATAAAATTACTGGCCGTATTCGTGACAATTATGATGTGCCTTGTGTTATTGACGATGAGGTGATCGAGCTTATTTTATCGCGTTGTCACGAGGTCGATTCTGGTGCACGTAATGCCGATGCGATTATCAGTCATACCTTGCTACCGCAGCTGGCGGGTCAACTGCTGGCTCATGATGACAGTCAGAGTGTGTTAAAGAAGATTACAGTATTCGTCGATGCGGATGATAATTTTGCCTACCGTCTGGATACTGATGCCGTTGTGGCGCTCAATCAAATGGCGCAACACAGCGAAGATGAAACTGAAAATCAAGTTGAGGATCAAGTTAAGGAAACGCCAAGCAAACCCCTTTCAGCCAAAAAGCCTGCCGTAAAAAAGCCATCAGTGAAAAAAACCATCAGTAAAAAATCTGTTAAGAAGGATTTATTATAATGAATATGGGCAATTCCTTACTGACCGATATTGACACCCTTATCGCGCCTATCGATGGCAGCCATCATGGGGTGGGAGAAGATCTCATCTTTGATCCACGTATCGATGCCATTGTGGCCGCTCGTCAAGAAGACGATCCGTTACTGGCACAAGGCAATTGGGTTACTGAACTAAAAGTGGCCGATTGGGACTTTGTCAAAAACCAATGTGCCGATTTGCTCAGCCATACCAGTAAAGATATGAAGCTGGCACTGTGGTACGTCGATGCACTGAGTCATACCAATCATCTAGCAGGCATCAGTCATGGATTGAGCGTACTGCAAGCATTTAATGACGAATATTGGCTCACCATGTATCCACCATTAGATGGTGAAGAAGACAGCATGGATATCAGGGCAGGGCTACTGTCATGGTTCGTCAAGGCGCTCACTGATGATATCAAACAGCTATCGCTCGCTGATAGTAAAGCAGGAAATTACAATTATAACTACTATCTAACCGCGCGCGATCATGATAAGCAGCGTCAGCAAAACCCCGATAGCGAAACGTCCAATCAATTAACACTAAGTGATTATAACCACGCTATAAAAACCAGTAATGAGGCATGGCAACAAGCACTGATGAGCAATCTTAATAAAGTTACTGAGCAGTGGCAAACACTGACCGACCAGCTCAATAATCTGATGGGTATGGATGCACCAGTATTCGCACCAGTCACGGACTTACTGGTTGCTCTGACCCAACATTTGCGTCCATTGATACCAGAGTATTCTGATGATAATAGTAATTCTGCTCAAGATAGCGTAGCCGATATTATGGACAGCATGGGTGATAGTGACAGTGTGATGTCGGATAGTAGTGGACAATCAGCTAGCGCAAAAAATATTAGCTCAACCAGTTTTAATCCTAGCAACCGTGATCATCAAAGCAATCGTCAGCAAGCGCTTAAGTTGCTGGGTCAAATTCAAGACTACTTTGCGACCAATGAGCCCCACAGTCCGGTGACGTTTTTACTCGGTCGGGCGATTGATTGGGCGGATATGCCGCTCGACCAATGGCTGACTCATATCATCAAAAACGAAGACCAGCTGGCGACACTGTCTGACATGATTGGCATTCAACCCAAGCGTGATTCATCTGACGATGGCTATTAATTGAATCAACGACAAATGAATACTTGGTTAACGGGCAATTTATACACTATTTGTGATTTTGTAATATTAAACTTTCCACCTTTGGACTGATAGAGAAGGGCTTGTCATGGTATGGACTCAAACAAAGCGGCATGTGCAACTGAGTAGTGCCCATCCTGATATTGCCACCAGCCTCATTCAACAGGCTGACTTGGTTGAGAGCTTGCTCGGCATGCCATTGCCCGACAGTGTTTGGAGTAAGCCCGCTCTTATGCCAGCGCCTAATGCTTATCCAAGTCCGTATCATCAAGACCAACGTCAGCAGTCCTATCAGCAGCGCCAGCTTGCCCTCTATTGTGGTTATCGTATTAGCATCACCTTACTGCATCCACAAGCAGGACTGGATACCAAAGACTGGATAGGCCAAAGCCTGGCGATACAATGGAATACTGGCGATACAATGCTATCCAGCCAAATTCGCCACGGCATCATCACCGAAGTCATCGCCCTTGGTAGCAACAGCGGCATGGCCGCTTACCGCATCATCTGCGAACCTGCTCTTAGCCAACTACGCCTAAACAGTCATAACCGCCGTCACCACCATCTCAGTCTCAGTGAGCTCATCACTCAAATCATAAGCTCGTACGATATGAACGTTGAGATTGACGAGCGCTTAAGTAGCGCCAGCGATTACCATATACAGCATAGCGTCCAATACAACCAAACCGATCTGGCTTATCTAACCCAATACCTTGCTCTCTATGGCGTCACAGGCTATTACCGTCATGAGAGCGACAAGCACACTCTAGTCTTGTTACCTAGTGATGGCGAAATACTGCGCCCTGATACCAATGATATCCAAAGCATCCTCAGTCAAAACCCTGCCAACCTTGCTGATAGACAAGACCGCATTACTGCCATTCGTCCGCGTATTGCGCAGCATACTCAGCAAAGCGACCTACATCGTTATGACAGTCGCTTGATGAGTACCTATACCGGCAGTAGCAGTAGCGAGCAACCGATCGATTCATCAAACAGCACGCATCAGCGCTTTTTACATAGTCATAGCCGTTTTGATGATGACAGTCTCGATAAGCTTGCCACCCGCTACCAGCAGAACGCGCAGCAGTGTGCCAATCTAGGCAGCTTAACCGGCAATATCCGTCACCTACAACTACCCAGCGTGCATCATATTGACGGCAACCCTTATTTAACCGATCCCATCAGTCTGGTGTCTATTCATCAGCACATTAATAACCATATTCCGGCAGATTGGCTGGGGGCAGCATCCTTTGACCCCATTACCTTACAGCCAAATACCAACTATGATAATGATGACGACAACGATGACAACGTCCATCATATCAGCGCTTGCTATCTACCGTTTCCGCACCATTACCATATTCCTTATGGGGAACAGCTTGCTACACTTGGACAACCGCATCCGAGTCTGACGGGTCTCATGAGTGCCAGTATTATTGACACCGATAGCAGTGCTATTACTCATGACCGTAATCATCGCGCTCATATCCATTATCATTGGCAGAATGAACAAGGGGGCGAACAAAATAGCGACAGCAGTAGTGATGACGCCCACTGGGTACCCATTGCCAGTCACTTAGTCGCCGACCACATGGGACAAACCCATCCCCTGCGTCATGGGCAACACGTCCTGATCGACTTCATCGATGGTGACATCATCCATCCCATCATTATTGGCAGCACCCACAACGGCCAAGGCAACGATAACGCCCAGCATAATAGCATCGCCAGTGACTCAGATAGCCTTGATGCCACCAGTCCTGCTTGGTTTATCAACCAAAGCCACGCTCATCCCATCGACGGCATCAAGACTCAAAGTATAGACTCTAGTCGTACAGGAGAGGCCAGCAAAGACAGCCTGATCAATGGCTACAACCAGCTCATGTTTGACGCTCATCCTGACAGTCCGCAAATCAATCTCTATAGCTCAAGCTTTCAGTCCAGCCTGACTATTGG
>NZ_AYYA01000047.1:0-2846 GCF_000511065.1 Psychrobacter sp. TB67 | reverse complement strand
TGACGATAATAGTCAAACCACACCTGTCTTGGCGATTTATAGCCTAAACCCTTTTGAATTCTCGTTTGGTTGTAGTACAACTCGATATATCTAATGATATCGGTAATGGCGGCAAATCTGGTCTTATAGTCCTGATGATATATTAACTCATTCTTTAATACGCCCCAGAAGCTCTCTATAGGTGCGTTATCAAAGCAGTTACCTTTAGCGCTCATTGAGCCTGTAAGCTGATGCTGCTTGATGATCTTATGGTAGGCATGACTACAGTACTGACTGCCTCTATCAGAGTGAACGACTAGCCCTTTACTGGGTCGTTTGTTCTTAATCGCTATGTTGAGTGCACGGCATACTAAATCTGCGGTCATACGCTTGTTAATAGCGTAACCGACAAGCTCTTTAGTGTATAAGTCTTTAACGCCTGCTAAATACAGCCAACCCTCAAGTGTCCAAATATAGGTGATGTCACTGACCCACGCTTGGTTAGGGCGACTGGCATCAAACTTCTGATCCAGTACGTTTGGATAGATCAGCTTGTTGTGATTGGAGTCGGTAGTGACTTTAAAGCGCTTGTGGCGACGGCATTTGATGCCATGTTCCTCTTTAATGCTTCTAACCATGTATAGGCTAATGTCATGGCCTTGCTCGGTGAGCGTTGCATGCAAACGTTCATAACCATAACGTTCTTTACTTTCACTGTGAGCGGCTTTAACGAGTAGCTCGCAATGGTTGCGATGTATCTGCTGCTCGCTGATATCGCGACTCAGCCAGTCGTAGTAACTTGAATGCTTAATCTTTAGCACACGGCACATAGTGGTGATGCTAAAGAAGTGCTGGTTATCTTTGATAAAGGCGTACCTGACTAGCTGTGCTTTGCAAAGTACGCCGTCGCCTTTTTTAATATCTCTCGTTCCTCTTCGGCTACTTTAAGCTGTCGTTTGAGGCGCTTGTTCTCTTCAATCACGGCTATGAGCTGTGGATCGTACTGCTCTGTTCCTACAAGCTTGCCTTGGTTGGCTTTGTTATGCCAATTAGATAAGGTCTGCATGGCGATGCCAAGCTGCTTTGCGGTCGCTGAGATATTGCCATTATTGTTTGCTATCTTCTTAACGGCTTCTGCTTTAAATTCTGTGCTGTAAGTTCTGATTTTCTTGGTCATGGTAAACTCCTGTGAATACGCTTAGTTTACCAAGTTTAGTTGTACGGTTTCTTCAGCATAGCTCAGATATTACCCGCAGCAGGTTCATCACTGGCAGAATTATAGAATGTCGCTTTATATAGGTTTTGCTCTCTGCCACCTTTATCAGCAACCACCTCTATAGTCAGTTGACTTGCTTTGTCCCAATTCCCAATGTGAATTTGACTTTGAAATAAGGTCAGATGCTCTTTTACAATCTCAAGGACTGGCGGAAGTCTTATCTCACTGTTTGTGCTTATTTCGTGCTCCACAGGTACATTACCTTGAAAGGTTTGCAAACGATTATTAGCTAAGAAAAAGGTACAAGCCGTGATAAAGCCACTAATGTCTTGCTCCAAACTATTGAAAGGCGACTTTGACTGAAACGGATTTATCAGATAATAGTCTTGTCCTCGCATGGCTTTATGACCAAACACGCTGTTGTCTAACCAGTATTCTATCAATGTATTGTTTTTATCATCATACTTGTAAGCCAAGCGTTGAAAGACATAACTTAGCGTCATGCCAACAAACATAATTGCCAATAGTGGTAGTGCTGGTAGCGCAGTTGGTGATGCTATTGCTAACAATCCTAAGTTTAATCCAGCATAAGCTGAAGCACCTATCGAGAAAGCAGCTGCACCACTGGAAATCCAAGATGCGGTATTCCCATCATTAAACTTACGATAACCATAAATCGCTAAGCTCCCTACCTCAAACGTCGCGCCAATTACCCCTATCCACCCTGCTCGATATATTAGTTTACTGGCATTTACCATAAGCTGATTAATAAGGTATCTTAATCGTCTAACTGATTGGTCTCGTTAAAATACCAAATGGTTTTCCATTCAAGCCGCTTCATTTTTGGCATGATGTCACCTGCTTTAAAGTGTTTCACATCCTGACTCGATGGTGACCACCATGATCCCGTCTGTGGACAAGGTTTACCTGACTCGCAGCGTAAGCGTTTTGGTGCGACATTATGGCTACCACCACCACTATCCGCGATACGCTCAACCAACATCCATGTGACAGGCGCCATGCCGACAGCTTGCATGGTTTCTGGATCATAACCGACGTAAGCTTCATTTGCTAACATCCCATCTAATAATACTTGAGCACTGGCATCTTCTCTACTAGGCACATAAATACCTGCAACAGGAACAACCTCATCTAACTCAACGCTATATTTAGGGTTGAGACGATAAACAGGCCACGATTCGGGTGGGTTAAGTGGTCCTCGAGATTCAGTACTATAATTTTCTATTAAATCACCAATACGCCAACCAAAATAACTGGTTATTTTTAGATTAAAGGCACGTAAGCTTGCCTCTGTTTCCCATTTATCGTAATCCAGTTGTTGCTGCTCTGGCATCCAGTCGATATCGTAATCCATACTAATAGCCCGAAAGTCACTCTCTACATTACCGCCATAGCCTATTGCTGCTAAGTCCCCTTTTAACAGCTCTTGATAACCGACGTTAAGACTATCCAAAGTATCACGTAGGTTTGGCAATACGCGCTCGCCCCAGACGATATCAGGTTGTCTGTTAATAGGACGCGTACGATAATCAAAGGGTAAATCATTGACGAATAGCTCAAGCGCGTATTCAGCGGCTTCTAGCATAGTTGCAAAGGCATCACGCATCTCTTTAAAGTAGGCGGGTGAACT
>NZ_AYYA01000046.1:75637-77045 GCF_000511065.1 Psychrobacter sp. TB67 | reverse complement strand
CTTAGATTAACACATGAAGTGCAATATCAAAGAGCAGGTGAAAAAGAGGCCTAGATGCGCTAGCATCAAAGCTACTATCCACCGCCAAAGTGAGATTGCAACCATGAGCTATACACATCTAAGCCTAGAGGAACGATATCAGATTTATGCCCTTAGAGGGGCACAACATAGTATTAAATTTATAGCAGGGGCGTTAGGCAGAAGTCCCAGCACCATATCAAGAGAGCTTAGACGCAATAAAAGCCTACGAGGCTACCGGGCAAAGCATGCAGACAACACCGCTAAAGCGAGGCGAGCAAATAATGCCTTCACCATCATTTTAAACGTCTGGGACTGGGTCGTGACTAAGCTTAAACTGCAGTGGAGTCCTGAGCAAATAGCAGGCGTTCATAGTGGAGTCAGTCACACGAGTATCTATCGTTACTTATGGACGGATAAGAGGCAAGGCGGCACGCTATGGCAGTATTTAAGACGCAAAGCCAAACCCTATCGTCAAAGGCTTACCACTGAGACTCGTGGGCGTATTAATGACAGGATCTCAATTCATGAGCGCCCTCATGTAGTAAAAGAGCGATCCCGCATCGGTGATTGGGAAGCGGACACCATCATTGGTCAAAACCATAAACAAGCTATCGTGACAGTGGTAGAGCGAAAGACAGGTTTGGTTAAGATGAAGCGAGTGACTAAAAAGAGTGCTCATCTGGTCGCGGATGCGATGGTGGTAATGCTAACTCCAGTGAAACTACACGTTAAGACGATTACGTCCGATAATGGCAAGGAATTTGCGGATCATAAAGCCATTAAGCAAAGACTCTATAGTGGGTTCTACTTTGCTGATGCTTATGCCTCATGGCAACGAGGAACAAACGAAAATACCAATGGCTTGATTAGAGAGTACTTGCCTAAAGGATGTGACTTTAGACAAGTATCTGATGATGAGGTTCAAAACATTGAAGACAGGTTAAACAACAGACCAAGAAAACGATTAGGGTTTAAAACGCCAAACCAGGTGTTTTATTCCATTACTTAGCGTTGCACTTGGTGTGTTAATCTAGGAATATAAAAAAACGCTAAGGATAACCTTAACGTCTTTTTGTACTGTGCAAATAAGCACCATTAAATGACTATAGCTATGAAAATTACGATTTGACCAACTTAACCAGTGGCGCGTAGCCTGATTGCGGCATCGCACTGACAGGAATGAATTGTAATGCGCCACCATTGATACAATAACGCAAGCCACCGCGATCTTTTGGACCGTCGGGGAAGACGTGACCAAGATGCGAGTCTGCTACCCGTGAGCGAATCTCGGTACGCACCATGTTAAAGGCTGTATCTTCATGCTGAGTAATGACTTGCATATCAATAGGCTTAGTGAAACTTGGCCAGCCACAACCGGATTGATACT
>NZ_AYYA01000046.1:0-75617 GCF_000511065.1 Psychrobacter sp. TB67 | reverse complement strand
CGGCTCGCCACTGACCACATCGACATAAATACCGGGTGCAAACAGATTGTCATATTCATGACTAAAGGCACGCTCAGTAGCGGCACCTTGGGTAATATCATACTGGGCTTTGGTCAAGGTATTCTTCAAAGCATTTTTGTCAAAATTAGCATAACGCTTGGGATCTAAAGTCTCGGCAACCGTACTAACAGCGGCGAGCTTGGTGCGTGCTGTGCCTTCAGGTTTGTCATCAGCAAGGCTTAAATCAATATGACAGTAACCATTTGGATTTTTGGCGAGGTAATCTTGATGATATGCTTCAGCCAAATAGAAGTTGTCTAGCGCCTTGTCTTCGACGACGACTTTTTCCTTATATTTACCTTGTACGCGTTTGATTGCCGCATCAATCACCGGTTTGTCTGCTTTATCAGTATAGTAAATACCTGAACGATACTGCACACCGCGATCATTACCTTGCTTATTCATGCTAGTGGGATCAACCACACGGAAGTAATACTTCAAAATCGTGTCAAGATCCGTCTTATCTGCATCGTAAGTGACTTTGACTGTTTCAGCATGTCCTGAACCACGAATGACATCCTCGTAGCTTGGGTTTGGCTGATCGTCACTACCGTTGGCATAACCAGATACGACATCGACCACGCCATCGACACGTTCCATATAGGCCTCAACGCCCCAAAAGCAACCGCCAGCCAGATAGATTGAGCGAGTATTAATGGCCTTACCTTTATCATTATAGTAAACACCATCTTTTTGCTTAATGGTCTCAATCTTACTGTTGTTGTCTAATGCTTGCACATTGGCAGGTTTGGCTTTGCTATTTTTAAGCTCAGCAAAGTCATTATTGGCATTTTCTGCTAGTGCGTATGCCTGCTCTGCTGTCATATTGCCTTTGACTAAGCGCACAAGGTTACCTTGCTTATCCAAAATCGCCCAGCTAGGATAGACCTGCACCCCAAGTTTATTGATCAGCTCACCTGAGGGGTCAGACAATACCGGTAACTTTGGATAATCTGCTTGAACACCAGCATACCAAGTGGTGAAATCACTATCTTCTTTTTCATTGAGATGACCAGGACTGGCCACCGTCACGACATTTAGGTCAGCAAACTTGGGATCAGTACGCCATGTTTCTGTCTCTTCTAGCGAGCCCAAGCATAGCGGACACCAGCTTGCCCAAAATTTAACCAAGGTGGGTTTATTAGGATCAATGACTGCCGCACCATTTTTACCCAGACCTTTAGTGAGCTGCGGTAACGCTTGCATTTGCTTGAGCATGTCAGACGGCAACATATCGCGTGAGTTGGTCACACCGCTGTTTTTATTGCCAGATTCACTACTGCTAGCTGACGTATTACTGCTTGATTGATTTTCTGCGCTACTCATTTGCCCACATGCTAACAGTAGACCAGCACTCAATACCGTGGTCACACCTAGCGCACTAGCATTTTTGAGCCAACGTGATGGCTGGCGCTGTGAGCCTGTTGTCAGATCAGCGTTCTGGTCATCGTCATGAGCATCGTCATTATCGGAGTTATTGTTTGGCATAACGAATCCTTTTTATAAAGTCTTACACTTTTTTATGAAGTCTTGCACTCATATCGTGCGCAGTTGGTCACGATCTTCTTGATAGGTTATTAGAGCAGGTGCTCAATTCAATCGATGGTCATCTAAATGAGCTAAAAAGAGGATAAACCAAGTGAAAATATGAGTAAGGAAATTCAGCTCTAAGCCGATGGCGTTGAAAAATAAGGCAAGGGAAAATAGGGAGAGATAAGTTAGAATAATTTAATAGTATACCCTGTTAATGGAGTTTACTTTAATAGTGAATATACCCTTGCTACATTTTTTTAACAACACGGAAAGACTGGCGATATAGAGTAATTAGAGGCAAGTCTGCATCTAATTGTCTATTTATATAAGGAGATAAACTAAGGAATATCCTCAATTCAAGCAGTCATATCTTAATGGGCAAAAATACAATGGTCATTAACAAATAAATGACTTTGTCTCAATCATTAAATAGCGATACTGTTTGATCTTGATTTAAAAGCAAATTAAAAAAGACAGAACGCCACCAACGTTGATTTATTATTAAGCTTTAGCGTGCATAAATTGCGCAACATAGTCATCAGCCGGATTGTCTCTTAACTCGCTAGGCGTGCCAGTTTGCACTAAGCGGCCACCATTTAAGATACTAATACGCTGACCTACTTTGACCGCTTCATCGATATCATGAGTAATAAAGACAATGGTCTTATTGAGACGGTCTTGTAGCTCAAGCAGCTGATCCTGTAGTTGGGCGCGGATAAGCGGATCAAGCGCGGAGAACGCTTCATCCATGAGCAAAATCGGGTTATCAGTCGCTAAGGCTCGCGCCAGCCCTACGCGCTGCTGCATACCGCCCGACAGCTCATCAGGATAGCTGTGTTCTAGATTAGGCAGCCCTACCTCATTAAGCCAATGACGCGCGATTTCATGACGTGCTTCCACGCTCATCTTGCGAACGCGTAACCCGTAAGCCACATTTTGTATGACGGTCATATGTGGCATCAAGCCGAAATACTGAAACACCATACTGACGGTATTCTGGCGATATTGTTGTAATTCCTTATCATTCAATTCTAAAATATTGATAGAGTCGCTTGAGTTGGCATTGTCTATCCCGTCTGTATTAGCGGTTACTGGTGCTGCAGCAGTCGATGCTTCATCTTTTGCTATATCTTGTGCTTTTGATGATAAGGTCTTGGGATTAATAGTGGTATCGACCCATATCTTGCCGCTGGTCGGATCAATCAACCGGTTAAGATGGCGTATCAAGGTCGATTTACCTGAGCCTGAGAGTCCCATGATGCAATGCAGCTCCCCTGCTTTTATGGCCAAATTAACATCATAAAGCCCGACTGAATAGCCGGTCTGCTTTTTGACAGCGACACTATCCATACCATCTGCTAGTAGTTTCAACGCTGATTGTGCTTGTGACTCATTAGCATTATAAATTTTGCTGATATTCTCTAACTGGATATGATTCATAACTATTCTCATTATTGTTGTTATTTAACCGATAGGACGTTTGCCAGCTTCAATGGTTTTTTGCCGCGCGCGTTTTCCTTGACCAAAGGCTTGGCTGATACGGTCAATGATAATCGCGACAATGACAATGGCCGTACCTGCTTGTAGTCCTTGACCAATATTGAGCGTCTGAATAGATTGTAAGACATCTTCTCCCAGACCCGGCGCACCAATCATAGACGCCAGTACGACCATGGCAAGCGACATCATTACTGCCTGATTGATGCCCGCCATAATACTGGGCAATGCTTGTGGTAACTTGATCCAAATGAGTAGCTGAAAATGGGTGCTACCGAACGAGCGCCCCGCTTCGATCATTTCATGATTGACTTGCGTTATACCCAATGTCGTCAAACGAATAAGCGGTGGCAAGGCATAGATAATCGTGGCAAATAATGCTGGTACTTTACCAATACCGAATAGCATGAGCACGGGAATCAAATAGACGAAACTTGGCATGGTTTGCATCACATCTAATATCGGCGTAATAATTTTACGGAGCAGACTGCTGCCCGACATAGCAATACCAATGGGAATACCGACAACCACTGTCACCAAAACAGAGACGATCAATAACGCTAACGTATCGATCAAAGCGCCCCACAATCCAAACGCACCGATTAAGAACAGCCCTGCCCCGCAGGCAATAGCAAACAATACTTTGCGCACCCCAAACCACGCTAATACAGTCACCAGACCAATAATTAACCATGCGGGGATCACCGTCAATAGACGTTCAATAGGTAATAATAAATAGGTCAAAGTGACGCTACTGATACTCCGAAACACATCGCCATAGTCTCTGACTACAGTCGCTAAGGCTTTATTAAGCGGTGACTCAAGGGACCATGACGGAAAGCTGGACGTTAATGCTAGGAAGGCATTACTTGAGGTGGCGTCATTCAGTGATGGATTGACACCGCTATTGCCTGTGCCATCGTCCGTTAGACTGATGCCTAAATTGGCAGCAAGATTTTCAGCGACTTCTTTGGGTAGCCACGCTTGCCAGACGTTTGGGTTGGCACGTAAAAACTCAAGCGCCTGTTCATCACCACTGCGCTTGCTTTCACTCATCTCTAAAATCGCACTGTTTAGCTGATCTGGCGTGAACTGTACTTTTTCAAAAGCGCTTGCCAATTCGGGATTATTATCAATAAAAGGCGTCGATGCAGCAATTTTAAGAGGGGACACAGGAAAGCCAGACACACAATCCGAGGTGCCGTCGGCCAACAACAAGTCTTGCCAGCACGCATCCTCATGGGCAGGGAACGCTAGCGGCGCAAAGTCGTATTTGGCGATGAGCCCTGTTGGCTGCCAATAATAAAATAGTAACGGTTTTTTCTGTTCAAAGGCGGAGGCAATCTCAGCATCGAGTGCTGCACCCGTACCTGGATGGGCATTATTAAAAACCGCGTCCAAGCCAGTATTTTTGAGCAGTCGGGTGTTAAAAATCTCACACGCCCAGCCTGACGGACAGTTCATAAACCGTGATTTACTAGGATCTTCTGGGTCTTTAAACAACGCTGCATACTTAGGCAAATCCTGATAACGACGCAGTCCCGGATTGTCATCCATGACATATTGAGGGACGTACCAACCTTGAGTAGCACCGCCTTGCAGCGTATCGCCAATGACCGCAACTTTATCGTCATTGATGGCCTGCTCCATAATCGGCGAGCGCCCAACCCATTGTTCGCCGATGATTTGGATATCGTTTTGCGACAATGCAGTCTCGAGTGCGGGTCCTGCCCCAGGTACTTCCTCGATCGTGCAGTCGTAACCGCTCTCGGCAATATATTTGAGTATACCAGTCGTAAACTGACCACTCTCCCAAGTCAACGCGCCAAACTTGATCGGTGATGCGCAAGCTGCTGATGCTGACACTGGCAGCAACAACACACTTATACACAGTAAACTTAACGCAATCCATTGGCGCATGGGATGTCCTATATTTCGTTATTGGCATCAATTATTTCGATATTGAAGTCAGCTTTTGAATGCGGTTATCGATATCGAATAATGCTGCATTGGGTTGATAATTCACGCAAAATCAATCTTTATGTCTCATCAGCAATATAAATTTACCATAACTACCGTCCGGTAATATTAAGAAATGTAGCAACAAATGAGAATAATTATAAATAACTATTGGCTGGGTTCAGCTTTTCCTTTATGTATAAAAAATATTATAAAGCCATCAAAAATAAATACTATAATCATCAAAATTTTGTTTTTTGGACAAAAAATAGCACCTACTTACGTAGATGCTATCATTATTAAACAGCCAATCTCATCACACTTATTTCATCATGAACGCCATGGCTTTGTTAAATAAGCCGCCATAAGGTGGTAATAGGAAATTCATACCATTGAGCTTATTTTGTACAAACACAGGCTTCATATGACTTAAACGCTCAAAGCCCGCTTTACCATGATAGGCGCCAGTGCCTGAGTGCCCAACCCCGCCGAACGGTAAGTCGTGCTGCACCACATGCAAGATAACTTCATTAATAGCCAAGCCACCTGATACCGTGTTGTCACGCACTTTTTCTATGTCGCTATTACGCTCACCAAACACATAGAGGGCCAATGGACGCGGACGCGCATTGACGAAGTCTATCGCATCATCGAGCGTATCATAGTGCATCAACGGCAAAATCGGTGCAAACAGCTCGTTTTGCATCACATCACTATCGGCTGCCGGCTCACTGATAATCAGCGGCGGCATCAACCGCGTTTCAATATCATAGTCTGCATCAGTTATCTTATGAATGTTTTCACCAGATAAGGCATCTAAGTAACCTTTGATACGTTTGAATTGCTGACCATTGATAATACGCGAGTAATCTGGGTTTTCGCTGATATTCGGATAATGCTTCTGCATCCACTCTTTTGCTAGGTTAATAAACACTTCATGATCTTTGCGCTGAATAAGTACGTAATCAGGAGCAATACAAGTTTGCCCAGCATTGAGCGTTTTGCCCATCATGACTCGATTGACCGCTGACTCTAAATTGGCACCATCCAACACGATGACGGGTGATTTGCCACCAAGCTCTAGCGTAACTGGGGTCAAGTTGGGCGCTGCCGCCGCCATGATTTTTTTGCCCACCGCAGTAGAGCCAGTATACAATAGATGATCGAATGGCATCTTACTGAAAGCTTCAGCGATATCTACTTCGCCCAGCACGACACAAACCATATCCGATGAAAAATAATGAGCGATAAGATCGGCAAACACTTGCGCGAACTGCGGTGCGGCCTCACTCATCTTAATCATGATTCGATTGCCTGCCGTGAGTGCATCAATGATTGGCCCTACCGCTAAGAATAATGGATAGTTCCATGGCACCATGATACCAACCACGCCTAATGGCTG
Source organism: Psychrobacter sp. TB67 (assembly GCF_000511065.1). Classification (NCBI taxonomy): domain Bacteria; kingdom Pseudomonadati; phylum Pseudomonadota; class Gammaproteobacteria; order Moraxellales; family Moraxellaceae; genus Psychrobacter; species Psychrobacter sp. TB67. The sequence goes on along the minus strand of NZ_AYYA01000046.1, from coordinate 69,166 downwards.
TGGCTGAATCTCATTATGAGCTGGCATATACAATGCTGAAATAGAGGCGTGGCGAGTTTTCATCCATTTTTTACCATGCTTTTTGGCATGGCTAATGCCCGTAAAACTCGGAACAAGCTCTGCAAACTGAGTCTCTGATTCACTACGATAACCAAAATCAGCGCTGATCGCTTGAGCGATGCTTTGTTGATTGTCGCTGAGCATCATCTCTAAATTGTCTAATTGAGTCTCGCGCGTCGCCCAATCATTTATTGGTTGAGCACGGCTCAATGCTTGTAATCTTGAGAACTGCGCTTGCATATCTTCAACAGTGGTCACAATACTAAGTGACTTATTACTACCAAGTGACTTATCATTGTTTTTATACGCTTGATCATTAGTGTTTTGATTGTTGTCTGTCATATATCTTCCTTGTCATAGGCGTTAGAGTCAGCACGCTATATTTGGTTTAAAACTCTGTATCTTTATTTAGGCGCTGGCGGAAATCTCCGCATACGCGCACATCATTATGAGAACTAACAAGATTCCATTCATTACTCTTTAATGTAGCGCATTGATTGAGCAATGAACAGTCTCTTTGATTGACTGCTGGGTTTGTATAAGATACGTGTCAGCCATCATCAATACCCACGATATAGATTCTTCTGTTAAGTAATACTTTATAAGTAACATGCTTCAATACTTTGTTCTGTCCTCAATATTCTGCTTTATATATGCATGGATTTAAATTTGAGCAGCAATCCTAAAAACTGCTACACTCAATATTGGGGCGCGTTGAACAGTCGCTACCAGTCAGTATTTGCCAATACTCTATACCAGACCACAACAAGACAGTCACGCTTATGCAAAACCTAACGCAACAGATTCACGATAGCCTTCTTGACGATACCTTGCTTAATGACACCCTTCTGACAAAATCGCTGTCGGCAGCCGATTATGTCTCTACCCATGATGCGATGCTAGCACGCACGTTAGCGCGTATTGCGCTCAAAAAAGAGCAAGGTTTGCGCACGCCTGATGAGTTATGGATTGTCGATCACAATGACGTCTACACGCTTGGGCAAGCAGGTAAAGAAGAACACATCCTGCAACGGACTGACACCCCTATTATCAAAACAGATCGCGGCGGACAAGTGACGTGGCACGGTCATGGCCAGCTGGTTATTTACTGGTTGTTTGATTTGGACAGTATAGGCTGGAGTGTGCGCAATCTGGTATCGCATGCCGAGCAAGCGATTGAGGACGTGACCAATGCCTGTTTGCAAGGTTTAGCCTCATTTGACAGTATCCATGTCCGTGCGCATTCACGTCGTGATGCACCCGGCGTTTATTTATACAATAATTCATACGTGTGTGCTGCAGACAATAGCGAGGATTCTGACACTAGCAATGAAACTACTACCCTGCCAGTAACGGATGCCATTATGCTAGGAAAAATAGCCTCGCTAGGGTTTAAAATTAAACATGGTTTTAGCTATCACGGCATTGCGCTCAATATCAATTGTGACTTATCGGCTTTTAACGCCATCAATCCGTGTGGCTACGCTGGCATGCAAATGCTACGTTTGGCGGATTTTGTGGCAATTAATAAGTTAGCCAATCTTGATAAAACAGCTCTGGATGAGACAGCCAACAAAAAGACGACTGAGCAGCTAAGCTATAAACAAGTTACTCAAATGCTGATTGATAATATTGCACAGCGTCACGCAGGAAAAATCCCATTGCGACCGGTAGCGCCTAAGTCTTAGCTTATTTTGCATAACCTTGTGCCTGCTTAGACTTAAGCATAACGAGCAACTGATATGGAAATTTGCTATACTCGCAGCCGACTTTCATGAGGTGCCGCTAGCATTTGTGGCCTCTACTTAGATAACTTTACCCCTCAAACTTTAATATAAAAGCAACAGGAGCATTTTATGGCAGACTTTAATAAAATCTTGGACGCAGGTGACGTCGACGGTGGCATCATCAACGTTGTGGTAGAAATCCCAACAGGCAGCAGCCATAAAATCGAATGGAACCGCGAATTAGCCGTTTTTGAGCTTGACCGTGTTGATCCACAAATCTTTGCCAAACCTTGCAACTATGGCTTTATCCCGCAAACGCTTGATGAAGATGGCGATGAGCTTGATGCATTAATCATTACTGAGCAGCCTTTACCTACTGGCATTTTCTTAAAAGCCAAAGTAATCGGCGTTATGAAATTCGTTGATGATGGCGAAGTTGATGACAAAATCGTCGTCGTCCCTGCTGACGACCGTGATACAGGCAATGCTTACAACAGCCTAGAAGATTTACCAAAGCAGCTGATCAACCAGTTACAGTTCCATTTTAGCCACTATAAAGATCTTAAAAAAGCTGGTACAACAGTGGTTGAATCTTGGGGTGACGTCGCAGAAGCCAAAGAAGTGATCAAAGAATCTATCCAACGTTGGAAAGACCTATAGAGTACAATAATAATCTAATGAGCTGATGTTTATGCTCACAAATATAAGCACTCTTAAAGATACCGCAGACACGATATGACTGCGGTATTTTTTTGCTTGAATCTCACGCTTATAAAATGGTTATAATAAACGACAGTAGCTATAAAGTTATCTGCAACTATTTTCATTTCTAATAAAGCAAGCCTCAATAAGGAAAGTCATGTTTAACCCCAATCCCAGCTCAAAATCTGTCAGTGCCAAGCTGCCAAAAGCGGTCATCATGATGATTGAGAAAAACAATCTGGTGATGGCTATCAAAACCTTGGCCGCTGAAGAAAATATCAGTATGGACGACGCCAAGGTTCGAATTGATGCTTACGAGACAGCATTGAAGGTAAAGCAACAGCAGAAGTTGAATACCATCGCTAACAAGCAAGGTATCTCCAACCACGCCATTAGTTTTGATAGAGAGCAGGAAACTGAAGACGGACATGAGGCTGGGAAACTGATAAAAAACCGTGTGAAAACCACTCAAGCAGATCAAGGTTTCAAAAGTCTACAAAGGGGTGTAGAGAGCCAACTTAATGATTTGGGATATAAAAAGCCTCTTTTACCACATTGGGCAAAGCGGCTATTGATTATTGCTGCGGTGATGGCAGGATTGTTTTGGCTGTTATGGCGGGCGTTTGGTTAGTCTGTTTTAAATGGTTCCATTATAGAGGTCTATTTTAAGTGGTCTGTTAATACGTTTGAGGGGTGAATTATCTGGTTCCCTTGGGGTATACCCTAAAAATAAGGCCGTAAATAACAATATTTAGTTTAGTACTACAAATTTCGGAGGAAAGTTGATAACTTCTTTGTAATTGAAGTAATCTTCTATTTTAGAAGAAATTAATAAAGAAGGATTTGTTATGAGTATGGCTTTTTATTATTTTAAAAATGATGAATGGGATAGGCCAATACCATCATGTCGTCCTTTAAATAATAGCAATGAAATGAGAATGATGTCCTACTATTTATCAGAGCTAGATATCGAGTTTTCAGAGAACATTCTTCATAATTTAAGAAATAATAATACTAATATATTAGATATAAGTTCTGAGACTTGGCAAGTTGTCATAGACGGTAAGAATGTGACGATATGCTCTATATATGACGAAGATAATAACGACTTTAAAGCTACTGTCAAAAAAGATGTTTTTGAAAAGTTCATAGTCGCATGGCTTGATTTTTTAAGGCAAGATTACAGTCTTGAGATTATTATTGATTTGTAGAATTAGTGGTGTAGTGAGCTTTTTGCGAGATTTTGTTATTAATCTATGTAATTGAAGTTCGATGCCTGTATAGCGCACCGAACATGCTCTCATGACAAACTTTACAGTAAATAAAAAATTTCTCAATATTTTTTTGCTTAGAGAGTCGCTCTTTTGAAACTTTAAGATAATATACTTATTCAACACTTTTTCTACCAGTGAATCAAATATATGATTTTCAAAAAAACTAATTTAGTTGCCCTTCTTTTTTCTACTGCTTTATTACCTCTTACGCTTACGAGCTGTCAAAAAATGCAAAGTGAAGCCAAAAACGAAGCTTCTGAGGGGCAAACAGCTATTCAGGAAATAGAGACAGAAACTAAAGCTGAAGACGTACAGGAATTAGCCAAACAGGGCGATGCAGAATCACAATTCGATTTGGGTTGGATGTATGATATAGGAGAAGGTGTTCATCAAGACTATGCCAAAGCTGCGCAGTGGTATATGAAATCGGCTAATCAAGGTTTTCCTGAGGCGCAGTATAATCTTGGTGCGATGTATCGTGAAGGCGAAGGAGTCCCTCAAAACTATGCTGAAGCAATCAAATGGTATACGAAAGCAGCCGATCAAGGCTTTCCTGAAGCGGAGTATAACCTTGGTTTAATGTATACCCAAGGCAATGGCGTAGACCAAGACCTTTCACAAGCCTTTAAATGGTATACAAAAGCTGCTAATCAAGGATATGTCATTGCACAAAATGATTTAGCCGCAATGTATTATGAAGGCAATGGTATAGAGCAAGACTTGCCTCAATCACTTAAGTGGTATACAGAAGCAGCTGAACAAGAATATGCTCCTGCACAAGCTAATTTAGGTGCAATATATTATCAGGGTAACGGCGTGACACAAGATTTTTCACAGGCTCTAAAATGGTTTGGAAAAGCAGCTGATCAAGAAAATGCTAATGCACAATATAATCTTGGAGTTATGTATTACATGGGTCACGGTGTAGGCCGAGACTTCTCCCAAGCCTTTAAGTGGTATACAAAAGCTGCTGATCAAGAATATGCTCCTGCTCAAAACAATCTTGGTGCGATGTATCGCGATGGTGTAGGTGTTAATCAAGATAATACTCAAGCAAAGAACTGGTTTAATAAGGCTTGTGAAAATGGGCAACAAGAAAGCTGTAATAACTATAGGAAAATAAATCAAGATTAAGTCAGTTTGACCTCAAAAAATCAATGTTATGTACACCGTGACCACCTAAATATCTTAATATACTGAGACCATTACCCTACAGCCGAAGATTCAAGTCCTCACTAGGGAACCGAACCAGTGAAAGCGCCTGATTGGTTCGCCATATGTATACTAGCAATACTCTAAAAAAACAGCTTCTCCTATAACTGATGATATTGGTGCACTGATAATGGCAAGCTCGATGCAGAAAACAGGAAATTATGCTTATGGAAATAAATGAATGCGAAGAAAAGTTTTGGAATAGTGACTCTTTTCATTATTATTTAGAGAGTGAAGACACATGGGATGTTGATAAATATTGGGATCTTGAATATTCACTAATAAAGTTAAGTAAGTACCTGAATGACAAGAATATGATAGAAAAAAATCTTGCAAGAAATATCTATTACCTAGGAAATAGTATAAATAATCTAGTCTGTGCTCATAGGAGCTCTACAGTCGCATGGACATTTGATACATATAGATATAGCGAAGATGACATTGATTATTGTATTGATAGGTTTAATCACCTCATGCGAGTTTTATGGCAAGCTGGTAGCTACAATCATGAAGAATCAATAAATTTTTTTAGAGAAAATCCGTTGTTTAAAGATATTTAACTACAATAGTTTATTAAAAATCCTCACTAGTAAACCACACATTTTTCCCATAACGGTGATTATGGTAAATAAAAAATCCACTGCCTACCCATTCATATAAATTACGAATAATTTTAAAGCATTAAAAAAGGATACCGCAGCATCCTTTTTCTTTTATAAGTAACAAACACAATTTAGTGATGCTCACCCGGTAAAATTCTGGCAAAGGCACGCTGAGCAAGGTTTGGTTTTTTATCGGTGGTCAATCCAGCGCGGGTGCTTGGGAAAATACGATAACCCATCGATTGGATACCCACGTTGATCGCTGGTGCTAATGAATAAGTAGCCGACGCAAACTTGCCCATATTACTGGCAATACTGTTAGGTTTATAAACAATCGCTTTGGCGACCATCATTGCCGCTTCATCAGGCATCAGCGCAGGCATGTAACGATATAACTTAGTCGGCTCAATCATCGGCGTGCGTACCAATGGCATAAAGATATTGGTAATCGTGACATTATCGCCTTTCACTTCAGCAGCCAAGCATCGGCTAAAGGCATCTAATGCCGATTTTGAGGCGACATAAGCGGCAAAGCGCGGACTATTTGCCTGTACACCAATGGATGAGATGTTAACAATTTGACCGGCTTGGCGTTCAATCATCGTCGGCAAAAATCCAAGAACTATTTTGACAGCGCCAAAGTAATTGATGTCCATGGTACGCTCAAAATCATGGAAACGATCAACAGACTCATGCACCGAACGGCGAATCGAGCGACCCGCGTTATTGACCAGTACATCGACATGGCCAAAATCAGCCAAAATTTGCGTGCTAACAGTTTCAATCTCATCCATATTGGTTAAATCACAAGGGTAATAACTGGCCTTGCCACCAAGCTCCTCAATATTTTCTTTTACTACTTTTAGCTTCTCTTCGGTACGTGCTAATAAAATAACATGAGCACCGCACTCACTAAGTAAAAAGGCCGTACGTTCACCGATGCCGCTTGAAGCACCAGTAATGATGATATGTTTGTCTTTAACCGCTTTGCTAATTGCCTTTTTTGAGGGAGTAGCCATAAAAAATCCTTTTTGTTTATTATATTCCCAATAGTGTGCAGCTCTAGGATACCAAAATTACATTGTAATTACTCGAAAAAGTACCAGTAAAATTTTATAAAATAGTATTGCAAACCGATAACAAAAGGGCAGTAAATTTGCCATCTTACTCTACCGAGTTTTTTAGCTATAATTGCCTTTGTATGTTACGCACCTTAAAGGAGACTGTCTTTTGATAGAAACGCTAGCTCATTATATTGATCTGATTGCCAAATTCGTTGAAGTCATTGGTGTACTTATTATGCTTTTTGGACTATTTTATGCATTTTATAGGGCCATTCGTTTGACGGGTCGCTTTACTCATGACGCTTATATCGAAATCAGACAGACGGTTGGCAAATCTATTTTATTGGGCCTCGAAGTGCTCATCGCCGCCGACATTATGGCCACCGTCGTCACAGAGCCTACGTTGCGTAGCGTTTTGGTCTTGGGTTTTATCGTGCTCATTAGAACTTTTTTAAGCTTATCGCTACAAGTCGAGCTAGAAGGACGCTTTCCTTGGCAACACCCCAAGTCTGCGCCTGAACAAACATCAAAGACTGAGCATGCTGATGAGTTGTAATCAATACTTCATAGCCAATCGCTATTTATGCCTTACTCATGAGCCTGTAAAAAAGCCTCGACCACACGAAACTGCCCAACGGTGCTCTCTTCGCCATACATTGCTTGACGAAAAGCATTAGAGTTTGGAATGCCCGTCGTATACCATGCAATGTGTTTGCGCGCGATTCGGCACCCCGAGTATTCACCGTAAAAGCCATATAGCTCTTGCAAATGCGCCAGTACAATCTCTTTAATTTCGCTCACACTCGGTGCCGCCAACATGTCTCCTGTACGCAAAAAATGCTCGATATCGCGAAATATCCATGGCTGTCCTTGAGCCGCTCGCCCAATCATCACCGCATCACAACCGGTCAGCTCATAGACACGCTGGGCCTTTTGCGCGCTATCGATATCACCATTGGCAATAACGGGTATACTAATACTCTCTTTGACTTCACGTATCAACTCGTAACGCGCCTCACCAGTATACATATCCTCACGAGTACGCCCATGAATGGCAATAGCTGCAATGCCTGCCTGCTCTGCTCGCTTCGCCACACGCAAGATATTCTCGCGACCATTTTCAAAACCCAAGCGCGTTTTTAGTGTCACTGGTGCATTGACGCTATTTACCGCAGCATCTAACAAGCGCGCAACCAAATCTTCGTCTTGTAGCAGCGCCGACCCTGCCAGCTTACGACAGACTTTTTTGGCTGGACAGCCCATATTGATATCGATAATCTGCGCACCATTATCAATCTGATAACGCGCCGCTTCTGCCAATTTATCGGGTTCCGCGCCTGCTATCTGCGCAGAAATAGGCGCGATTTCGTTATCAAAATTGGCACGATATAAGGATTTTTTGCGCGCATAAAGCGCGGTATCAGCGATGATCATTTCACTCACCGCGTGACCTGCACCAAAAGACTTGCATAACCTTCGAAAGGGATTGTCCGTCACGCCTGCCATCGGAGCTACCATTAGACGGTTTTCAACCGTCAAGCCGCCAATCATCAATGGCTGCAATAGAGGATGATCATTGGCGATTTGTGCTGACGACTCAGAAGAAACTGGAGAATCAATAGACATAAAAAACGGCTTGCTCTTGATTGAGATAAGTTAATGAAAACAAGCCGTTATTCTAAGGGTTCTTGACTTTATTGCAAGCTATTCATATGGGAAACCTGCAACAATTAATGCTCAGTTTTGATAGCTAAACCAATTATTTATCAAACACACTGCCTTGCTCTAGCGTGATGTCCTCATCATGCTCTTGCATCCGCCACGGTAAGCTATCAGGCGATTCATGTAAAAACTTTAAGTACTTTTCGAACTGGTCAATAATATCATTGATTACAGATTCTGATTGATAGCCATATAAATCATAAGTTTGTGCACCGCGACGTAGATAAACTTGCGCCCGGTAATGATGTGCTTGCTCTAAACCACTTGTCACATCTTGCGTGTAATAGTCAGGCATATCATGGTTTGATAAACGCACCTCATACCAGAACTCCACATCATCGCCACGTTGCAGCTCCAATACCGCTCGGTTATTGGTGTCATCATAGTTTACTTCAGGGTGCCAGCCAGTTTCTTTAAACTTTTCAGCTACCTCAGTCATCGATGACATGACCGTACCTTTAATATAGTCTAAAACAGCCTCGCGGCTTGGTTGCTCAGTGATGTAATCAATACGGGCACGCCACGCTTCAAGCTTGAGCAGATGGGGCGGTAGATGGTTCTCATTCGCCAGACTCTCATTACGATGCTCCTCGATACGTAACGCTTTCCACATACCGTACATAGCGATCAAAATAATAATAGTAAACGGTAAGGCGCTGACGATAGCGGCTGTTTGCAGCGCCTGTAGACCCCCTGCTAGCAAAAGCACAGAAGCGACGACGCCTAGTATCACCACCCAAAATGTTCGCTGCCATGCTGGCGTATCACTACGACCTCCTGCGGCGAGCGAGTCAATGACTAAAGACCCTGAATCAGACGAGGTGATAAAAAATGTAATAATAAGCACAACAGCCAGAGCTGATACTACTTGCGTAAACGGCAGATTTTCAAGTAGCTTAAACAAAGCAATCGCTTGATTGTTCTGTACTTCAGTAATTAATGACTCATAGCCTTGTACCATAATCATATTTAGCGCTGTATCACCAAACACGGCAAACCAAAAGAAAGTAAAGATGGTTGGCACTAGCATCACACCTGCGATGAACTCACGAATGGTACGACCACGGCTGATTTTAGCAATAAATATGCCGACAAACGGTGACCATGAAATCGTCCATGCAAAGATAAACAGCGTCCAACTGGTAATCCAGTCCCCTTGCTGATAGGCCTGTAAGCTAAAAGTACGCTCAACGATATTGCCCAAATAGCTGCCCGTATTTTCCATAAAGGCATTTAAAATAAATACGGAAGGGCCAACGATAAACACAAACAACATCAGCGTGGTTGCCAGTATCATATTCAAAATGGAGAGTCTTTTTACCCCTTTATCCATACCAGCCAATACTGATATCAGAGCCAAACCCGTAATGAGAGTAATGGCAATGACCTGAACCGTGGTATTAACAGGGATACTAGGAACCAAATAGTTCAAACCGGTATTAATCTGCGAGACTGAGATACCCAAGCTGGTAGCCAACCCAAACAAAGTGCCTAAGATGGCGAATACATCTACTGCATGGCCGATAGGGCCATATATTTTTTCACCGATAATAGGGTAAAGCGTTGAGCGCATCGATAAAGGCAAACCCTGACGATAAGCAAAATAGGCCAAGGTCAACGCCACTACGCCATTGATCGCCCAAATATGAAAACCCCAATGAAAATAAGCAATTTGCATTGCCTCTTTAGCAGCAGCAATAGTTTGCGGCTCTGACAGCGGCGGCGTGGCAAAATGTAGCACCGGTTCGGCGACACCATAAAACAGCAACGCAATACCATAGCCTGCTGAAAACAGCATAGCAAACCATTCAATGAAGTTGTATTGTGCCTCGCCATGATCAGGGCCAAGCTTAATACTGCCATAAGGAGAAAACGCCAGCACCACGATAAATATCAAAAACAGCGCGGTTGCCAGCATATAAAACCAACCGAACGTCTCAGTGGTAAAATTCAGTACTTGCTCAAATAGCCCACTAGCCAGCTGCGGATTGACCGAAGTGCCTATCACCAGCAATATCATGACAATCGCTGTCGGTATAAATACGGGCATCGAAATAGTAGAGCCAGATAACTTACTCATAAAATGTTCTCTAAAAAATTATGAAATTGGATATGCGTGTCATACGGTTATATAGCATTCATTTATTCAAATAATCTGTTTAAATAGCCTGTCTAAGTGTTTTTTAAATAAGGCAGACAAACATTGACCTTAACTATGCGTATCAGCCAATAAATTGTAATAAACAACATAAATATCTCCAAAAAAAGGCAACTTTTCAGCTGCCTTTTTGTTTATCGGATGATCAACGCTCTATTTATCAAATACACTGCCCTGCTCCAACGTGATATCTTCATCATGTTGTTGCATACGCCACGGCAAGCTATCTGGCGAGACATTCAAGAAATGTAGGTACTTCTCAAACTGATCAATAATATCATTAATCACCGACTCTGATTGATACCCATATAAGTCATAAGTTTGGCCACCACGGCGCAGATATACCTCAGCGCGATGGTGATGCTCTTGTGGTAATTCATTGGCCATATCTTCGGTATAGTAGTCAGGAATCTCATGCTCTGACAAACGAACCTCGTACCAGAACTCCACGTTATCGCCACGTCTTAATTCCAATACAGCACGGTCATTGACCTCATCATAATTAACATCTGGCAACCAACCCGTTTCGGCAAACTTCTCTGCCACCTCATTCATCGATGATAGAACCGTGCCTTTGATATAACCCAGCACTTTATCGCGCGTTGGCTGATTGGTCATATAATCAATACGGTCACGCCACGCGTCTAGCTTTAGTAGATGTGGCGGCAGATGATTGTCATTGGCTAAGCTTTGATTGCGATGCCCCTCAATCCGTAGCGCGCGCCACATACCAAATGTCGAAATCAAGATAATGACCGCAAACGGTAAGGCACTGACGATAGCGGCTGTTTGCAACGCGCTTAGACCACCCGCGATGAGTAAAACTGCAGCGACGGCCCCTTCGGTGATCACCCAAAACGAGCGCTGCCACCATGGCGTATCGCTACGTCCACCTGCAGCAAGCGAGTCAATCACTAATGACCCTGAATCAGATGAGGTCACAAAAAAGGTAATAATCAGTACTACTGTCAATGACGAGACAATCTGAGTGAAGGGTAAGTTTTCTAACAATTTAAATAAGGCTATCGCTTGGTTGTTTTGCACCTCACTAATCAAGGCATCATAACCATCGACCATAATCATGTGTAGCGCGGTATCACCAAATACTGAAAACCAAAAGAAAGTAAATAGTGTTGGTACTAACATTACGCCCAGCACAAACTCACGAATGGTGCGACCACGACTGATTTTGGCAATAAACAACCCAACAAAAGGCGCCCATGCAATCGTCCATGCAAAGATAAATAGTGTCCAGCTACCGATCCAATCACTCGATTGATAGGCTTGCAGGCTAAAGGTACGCTCAACGATATTACCCAAATAGCTGCCTGTATTTTCCATAAAGGCATTGAGTATAAAAACAGTCGGGCCAACGATGAAGACAAATAGCATCAATGCCGTTGCTAACAACATGTTTAAGATAGACAAGCGCTTTACGCCTTTGTCCATCCCAGCTAACACAGAGACCAAGGCAGCGGCTGTTACCAAAGCAATGATGATAACTTGCACCGTGGTATTCACTGGCACCATATCTGGTAGCAGATAGTTTAAACCGGCGTTAATTTGCGCCACTGACAGCCCTAAACTGGTAGCGATACCAAACATCGTACCCACAATCGCAAACACATCGACGGTATGACCAATAGGGCCGTAGATTTTGTCACCGATTAATGGATATAGCGTTGAGCGTACTGACAATGGCAAACCATGACGAAAGGAGAAATACGCCAGCGACAAACCTACCACGCCATAAATTGCCCAAATATGAAAACCCCAGTGGAAATAAGCAATTTGCATGGCTTCTTTTGCAGCCTCAATCGTCTGCGGCGTGGACAGCGGCGGACTGGCAAAATGCAACACAGGCTCTGCCACTCCATAGAACAATAACGCGATACCGTACCCTGCGGAAAACAGCATGGCGAACCATTCAAGGAACTTATACTCAGCCTCGGCATGGTCAGGACCCAGCTTAATACTGCCATAAGACGAAAACGCTAAAGCAATAATAAACATCAAAAATATGGCAACTGCCAACATATAAAACCAACCGAAAGTATCGGTGGTAAATGCCAGTACGGTACTAAATAGCTCGCCAGCAGCTACTGGATTAATCGCTGTGCCAATGACCAATAACAGCATAATGGTGGCGGCTGGTACAAATACTGGCAGCAAAATGGTAGAGCGAGGTAATTTACTCATAAAAAGTGATGTCCTCAAATTAATGCAGCGTTATTAAATATAAAGGTTGTTGGTAAACACAATGTAGAACCGGTGCGCCCAACAAAATATAATTTGTACCACACTCTTTGCCTCAACCCCAGATGTACCTTTCACTTGTAACACTACTTTAACGAATGTTACATGACTATTACCAAGCAATAAAAAAGGCCGCTTGTTAGCCGCCTAATTATAATTATCAAGAAACGCTTAATATCTAACGCGCAAAGTTGATTTACCAAGTAATAAAACGGTGTTCTTGTCTTATAAAGTAGAAATCACTGCAGCAAGTTGTTTAGCCGTCTCAGCCAATTTTCCATGATCTGCCTGTGTCACTGCATGACGACCTAGCTCATGAATGCTTGATGGAATCAGATGCACGTGATAATGAAAGACGGTCTGCCCTGCTTGTGACCCATTCAACTGCATCTGGATAACACCTTCACGCTCAAATAATTGACGCTGTGCTTGCACGATCTTTTTAGAGGTCATTAATACTGCTGCGGCATATTCTGGCTCCAAATCACCTAAATCAACGGCTTTTTGCTTGGGGATAACCAACACGTGACCTTCTGCTTGCGGCATGATGTCCATAAAGGCGAGCGTTTTATCATCTTCATATACTTTATGATAGGGAATATCACCGTCTAGCATTTTAGCAAAAATATTACTGTCGTCATAATTAGTCGGTTGATTGGCTTGTGTCATTATTTTTTCCTTTGATTGTTTGATTATCAGTATTGAATACAATGTCTGTCATATAGTGGACGAATTATGGGTTAAGCACAAGTTACCATAATGGCTATCTGTAATTGCCTATCCATCCAAATTGTCGAAGCAAACCTTCACCTCTTGAAGCCATTAATTTATTGGCGAGGTGCCTACTATAAATGTTATATTAATAGCCTATTTTGCTGACGCGACGTTTATGGATTTGCCTACCTTGCTGACTCACTCATTTACAGCCAACGACTCTTATTCAGACCCTCATAATACAGAATCTGCCTCTGGCAATACTGGCACCCCTGCTATGAATAATAGCGGTGTAGAGAACGAATCTGCGGTTGATAATAACAGTAAAGAGATAGATTCCAATGCGATTATCTTGGCAGAAGCACTAAGCGATAAAACGATCAGCTGGCGTATCCATAACTGTAAAATTATTAAGAAGATTATCACCCAAGATCTGCCGCTGCCATTCTTATATCATTACGACAGCCTAGAAGACAGTATCAAAGCAACTTATCCGCTGACGCCCAAATTGCTGGCGCAGTTTAATACGCCTATGACGGCTGTTGAGGCGGCGAAATTTATCGGTATTGATAAAGCGCTGATAACTAGCCCTTGGCATGTCAAAGTCATTGGCTCGTTGGTGGTGTTTAGCGAGGCGCTACAATTGGCGGTACGCTTGCATTGGACTAATACTGGTAAAGACACCCAGCAGATTTATACACAGAATGAAGCGGACGCTATCACTGCAGCCTTTAAAGACTGGCAGTTTTTTGGTCGCGTTGATATCCTATATAAAAATACCAAACAGACCTTAATCAGTATCGATGAACATGGCACAACTGAAGCGCCGCTACTGACTATTGAGGCCAGCGCTGATTACCAACAATTACTAGCCACGCATGCATTGACGGTCATTGCCAAATTAGAAGCTGACAAAACCGAGTTACCATGGTTTGATGATGCTATCTTAGCGCGTCTTGAGTAGCGAGTATGTTGTCTCATATTGATCGATTGTTTATTGCCCCATTATTTTTAGTTACTCATAGCTAATGGTATGGTAACGAATTAGTATTATTCACTAGTACTCACTCTACATAAAAAGCACACTATCGGCATCACAGCTGATGCTGCACACGTTCATAAATCTCGCTTATTTGTAAGGAATATCACATGGATTATCGCTCAAAAACCTCTACTGGTGGTCGTAATATGGCAGGTGCACGTGCCCTATGGCGTGCAACAGGTATGACTGACGGCGACTTTGGCAAACCAATTATTGCAATTGCCAACTCCTTTACCCAGTTTGTACCCGGTCATGTGCATCTAAAAGACCTCGGGCAAATGGTGGCGCGTGAGATTGAAAAAGCGGGCGGCGTCGCAAAAGAGTTTAATACCATTGCGGTAGATGACGGTATTGCCATGGGTCATAGCGGTATGTTGTATTCACTACCGAGTCGCGACTTGATTGCCGACTCTGTTGAATACATGGTCAATGCGCATTGCGCCGATGCCCTAGTTTGCATTTCTAATTGCGATAAAATCACCCCTGGTATGTTGATGGCCGCAATGCGCCTTAATATTCCCGTGGTATTTATTTCAGGTGGGCCGATGGAAGCGGGCAAAATTTTGGCCAGTACAGTCGGTAAAAGTCACAATAATGAAGACAGTAACGGCAGCGCCGTTCGTAAGCTGGATCTCGTCGATGCGATGATGGATGCCGCTGATGACAGCATTAGTGATGAAGATGTCGCCGCTATTGAAGCTTCAGCCTGCCCGACTTGTGGCTCATGCTCAGGTATGTTCACGGCCAACTCGATGAACTGCTTGACCGAAGCGTTAGGACTGGCATTACCGGGTAATGGCTCGCTGTTGGCTACTCATTCGCTGCGTCGTGAATTATTTTTAGAAGCGGGTCGCACCATCGTCTCATTAGCCAAGCGTCGCTATGAGCAAGATGATGATTCGGTATTACCGCGCTCAATCGCCAGTAAGGCAGCTTTTGAAAATGCGATGACCCTAGATATCGCCATGGGTGGCTCGACCAATACTATTTTGCATTTATTGGCAGCCGCCAACGAAGCGGAAGTTGATTTTAAAATGTCAGATATCGATCGCCTGAGTCGCGGCGTACCTTGTCTGGCAAAAGTTGCGCCTGCCTCGCAAAAGTACCATATGGAAGATGTGCATCGTGCTGGTGGTGTCTTTGCATTACTAGCCGAGCTTGATCGTGCCGGATTATTGAAGACTGACGTGCCGACCATCCATAGTGAGACGATGAAAGCAGCGATTGATAAATGGGACATCATGAACCCTGACAATACTGAGGCACGTGCGCGTTATATCGCCGCGCCTGGTGGCGTGCGCACGACTGAGGCGTTTTCTCAGTCAAAAGAATGGTCAAACCTTGACGTCAACCGTGAGTCAGGCTGTATCCGCAGTGCCCAGCATGCTTATTCAACCGATGGTGGCCTTGCTGTACTATACGGCAATATTGCAGAGCGTGGCTGCGTGGTCAAAACCGCTGGTGTCGATGAAAGCATCTTAGTTTTCACAGGGCGCGCGCGACTCTTTGAATCACAAGATGATGCTGTCGCCGCCGTTCTTGATGATCAAATTGTTGCAGGTGATGTTGTCATCATCCGCTATGAAGGCCCGAAAGGCGGCCCTGGTATGCAAGAAATGCTCTATCCAACGACTTACCTGAAGTCAAAAGGCTTGGGTAAAGAATGCGCTCTACTCACCGATGGTCGTTTCTCTGGTGGTACATCTGGCCTATCAATCGGTCATGCCAGCCCTGAAGCGGCTGAAGGTGGAGCGATTGGTCTGGTTGAAGAAGGCGACATCATCCATATCGACATTCCTAATCGTACCATCAATATGCAGGTCAGCGATGCCGATTTGGCCACTCGTCGCGAAGCGATGGAAGCTCGCGGACGCGATGCGTGGAAACCTGTCAGCCGTGAGCGTCATGTTTCTCCTGCCCTACGTGCTTATGCAGCAATGACTACCAGTGCTGATACTGGTGCGGTGCGCGATGTGAGCCAAGTGGAGCGCTAAGCTAAAAACCTTACCTAGCATTTTTTAGAATATTTTTACTAGAATTATCCTAAGCCTGAATACTAAAAAAGCCTGCGTGATGCAGGCTTTTTTAGTATTCAGGCTTTTTTTTCACCAAAAAACAACGTAGTCACTATTCTGATAACGTTTTTTTGTAGTAATAAAAAATTTTTACCGTCATTATTAATGAGCTAATAAATACCCTCTAACCTAAAAAATTTAAACCCTATGACACAGTGTGTAGCAAACCTATGATTGAAAACTATAATTTATTCTTATTGGTCTGTGGCATCACCTTTTTATTAGGGGCGTTGTTTCCTATTATCTTTAAGCGCACGCCTATCTCCTTACCTATGTTGCAAGTCAGCTTTGGTCTACTGATGGGTTATTATTGGACGACATTATCATTTTTAAATCCGCTTGATAATGGTTTAATCGTCGAGAAATTAACCGAGATTGTGGTGTTGGTCTCTTTGGTTGGCGCGGGTATCAAGATTGACACTAAGTTGTCTTGGCGATTGTGGCGCCCGACTGTCCGTCTGTTGCTTATCACTATGCCAATTGGCATCTTTGCTATGGCGGCCTTGGGTTATTATGCTTTTGGTCTTAGTATGGGTGCAGCAATCTTACTGGGCGCGGTACTGGCACCGACTGATCCCGTATTGGCCTCTAGCATTCAAGTCGGACCACCGAACACAGGCGGTGAAGATACGCCGCGATTCACCTTAACCTCAGAAGCTGGATTAAACGATGGGCTGGCTTTTCCATTTGTTTATTTGGCGATTAAAATAGCAGAGGCTTTTAGCGAAGGTAAGGATTTTACTGGTGAGATGCTCTGGTCGTGGTTTACTCATGACGTACTGTGGAAAATTGGCGCAGGCTTGGTAGTTGGTATCATCGTCGGTAAACTGTTAGCAAAATTGGTGTTTTCAAAGTACAGCCACGAAACCACCATCTCTCAAGGTTATTTGGTGATTGCGCTAACACTACTGGCCTATGGTTTAGCAGAATTGGTACATAGCTATGGTTTTATTGCGGTATTCATCGCAGCATTTGCTTTTCGTCGTTCAGAGCATGAACACAGTTATCATAACAAGCTGCATGACTTTGCAGAGCAATCAGAAGGCTTGCTGATGTCACTCGTGCTCGTCACTTTTGGGATGTTTCTTGGTCAAGGGTTACAGTCGGGTGTTGAGCTAACATGGCGTGTCTATATCGTCAGCTTCACTTTTTTATTATTGATACGCCCGATTGGCGGCTTCATTGCCCTATCTGGGCTAAACCTGCCACACACCGAAAAATATGCCATCTCTGCATTGGGCATCCGCGGTATTGGTACCTTATATTATTTATCTTACGCGCTCAATCAAGGTTTTTTTGGTGAGGAAGATGCGCTCAAATTATGGGTCGTCTGCTCGATTGTGATTCTGGCTTCAATCTTTATCCATGGCCTCAGCGCCAGCAAGTTGCTTAAAATGACGCCGAAAAAACCACATTAACCCTCGCCCCAATACGGATAAATCAACAGTGATTATGATTACTCTGTATCGTTATGGCGCTAGGATTTTATTGTCCAACAAGTCAAACACAGCTTCGGTTAGGGCAAACTGACGAACATCGTTGAGCATCGTGGTATCAAAGTTATGAATAAAGGCAAAGGATAACTGCCGCGCAGGATCACACCACGCAACCGAACCGTTATAACCCATATGACCAAAGCTCGCTTGAGTATCAGCACAAATACTGAGTAGTCGATGATAACCCAAGCGCCAATCCATATTCGATGGCATGACAGCATCTAGCCCTGTGACTTGCGGTTTGGCTAGCGCCTCAAAAGTGGCGCTATCAATGAGCGTGCGCCCCTGCCATTGCCCGCCATTAGCCAACATCGCATAGATAATGGCTAGTGCCTGCGCTGAGGCAACACCGTTGGCCGCTGGAATGGCTGCTTGTAACGTCTCACGCTGGTAATAGTCAATAGGTTGTTTATTAGCAGGTATGAGTGCCGCTTTATAATTTCTTAGATTCAGCTTGCTCGTATTGAAATACAAACCATTAATATGAGCCGTGTCTAGTATAGTCAAATTGTTTTGCTCATCACCCTGAATTGTATTTGCCGTTTTTTTATTTGCTAGTGTGTGCTGCTGCCAACACCCATAACTGGGTAGATTTGCATACGTTTTTAATGTCTCTGCTGAGTCTGCTTTTATCGTAGGTTTATGACGCCTATTACCTAACTGTGAGCTGTCCTCATTTGACCCAGCAAAGTTTTTGGCCAGCATCGCCACTTGGTCTACTTTGCTAGCGGGTACGCCGAAATAACAACTGTCTGCGATACCCAGTGGTTCAGTCAAATAATGCCGCAGCGCCTCAGCCAATGACAGCTCAGTCACCGCTTCTATCACGCCGCCTAATACCCAGCCATAGACTAAGGCACTATACGCGCTGTCGTATAACTCGGCATCTTCAGGTGCAGTGACTGACATCGCAGCGACTTTACTAAGCATCAACTGCCAATCGAGCAACTCTTCACTGTCCGCATCAATACTCTGAATAGAGAATAAATTGGCTTGATGCGACATAACATGGCGTAGCGTAATATCACCTTTATGCTGGGCAGCAAATGCGGGCCAATAGCTGGCAATCGGCTCATCATAAGCAAGCAACTGCTGCGCAACCAATACATGCACCAGCGTTGCCAATACGCCCTTACCCGTCGAAAAATTAAGCGATAAAGTATCAGGACTCCATGACAAATTCGCGCGCGCCAGCCCTATGCTCGCTTGTGCGATACATTTGCCGTCCTGATAGACAACCACCGCACCACCAGCAGGCGCATCATCAAGCTGTAAATCGGTAAGTATTCGCTGCAAATGTTGCTGAAGCTCGCTATCGGTTTGATCGTTAGGGTTTTGATTGGTTTTATTATTGTTGTCGCTCATGGTTGCTTTACTCCATTCTTTATAATTATGACAGGTCATTGAAACTTCAAGATTTTAAAACGCCTTAGCGCCTTAATCTTAAGCACCTATATACTACGGCATTTCCAAAATGCCAATAAATTACTTAATAATAAAAAAGGCCACCTATTGGTCGCCTTTTTTATTACTTCTCTTCATGCTTTAGCGCGGTACTAACAAACGCTTATAAACTTCGTCTTCAAGCTTCGTCAAACCATGACCGCGACCACGCTCCATAGCCGTATCCATCTTACGCCCGCGTAGCCAACCTGCCCGCAGAGCAATCGCTGCACCTACTCTATTGCCAGAGCCACAGTGCAACGCTGTTTTTTTGCCATGATGTTGGCGTAAGATATTATCAAACGCCAATATCTTAAGCTGCTTTAAATCTGCAGCGCCGCTAATAGCCAGCTGCTCATAGTGCATGCCTGCCCGCTCAACTGCTGCTGCTTCATCAAAGCTCAACTCGTCATCAGGTTGTAAGTTAATGACTAGCTCAACCCCAGCTTCGGCCAAAGCCGCCACTTTTTCCTCATCGAGCGCACCGCACACAATGGTATTTGCATCAGGGCGAAAGTAAGGGACGAAAATAGTGGCAAGATCGACACCATTATCACAAGCGCTGATGTCAATAGTAGCGCTGTCAGTCGCAGCGTAATCGTTCGCAGCGACTGTATCAGCTGCGGCCGAGCGATCAGAATGTACGGTACTGGTTACTTTATTTTGTGAAGTCATAGTTATAAATGTGTTCGTTAGGTGTGGCTATTGAGATAAAGGCGTCTTAGCTTACTGGTTATCGTTTTGTTGGCAGTTAATTAACGGTCACTTCTGCAATTTAATAACACCCGCCAGATGTGGCTTGTCGTTTTTAGAGCTATATAAGCCAAACTCACAAGTGTCGTCTGCATTGTCAAGCTGCGCGACCGGATCGCCAATAAGCTCTACTTCAGCAGGCAAAAAGATAGGCAACTTAAATGACACATCAACCGTACAAGCATCAGGTAGCTCGTCCATCATGGCAAGGCACTTGGCCTTTGACCACATACCGTGAGCAATGGCTTTAGGAAAACCAAACGCGCGCGCTGATAATGGATGCAGATGGATAAGGTTGAAGTCACCTGAAACAAAAGCATAGCGACGACCAATGTCCTCTGGCACTTCAAAGATGCTATGCACGCCGTCAGCGTTCACTGCTGGCTTCACCGTTACTGCACGCGGGCTGCTTTTATTATCTTTTTTGCTACTGTCCGATTTTTTACTACGTGACAGATAGGTTGACGTTCCTTCCCAAATGACTTCGTCCTCTGACTTGACCGTCGTCACAAAGTCGAACTGTTGACCTTGAGCATGATCACGCAAGTTATCGAACTTCACTGCCATAGCGACAGTCTCACGCTCACCGATAGGACGGTACTGAGTCACGCTATTATCCACATGTACCAGACCTAGCATGGCAAACGGGAATGGCTCTTTAACCATCATATTCATCTGTAAGGTCTGCGATAAGACCGAAAAATACGTCACAGGCACTTTGCCATTATCAGCAAAGCCACAAATCTTACGGTAATCATCAAGATTGCTTTGATCGATGTGTAAATCATCTACATAATAGGTCGCTTGCGGCAATTGGTCTTTACTGATTTTGCCACTGTTGCCAATCGGCAATAAGCTTTTTACGATATTGGCGTAAGTCGTATGCGCTTTTGGCAACGCATCATAATGTTTGTCTGACATAATAAATCCTAAGTGTGGCTCAAGCTAATTTTCTTAGTGCATCTCGAGATGCTATGAAGTCGTTGATTAAGCTTACCGTTGAGTGATGTTATAAGCGCTCTGCTCGATATATTTAATACATAGCATTTTTCATACAAGGCAGCCGTTATATATAGATATTTTTTATACCTATTCCTTATATCTAGTATAGGCGCTTATCCCAACAAAAATCAATTGGGCTCATGGTTCCTGTGCTTTTATCATAAAGTTCCTGTGTTTTTATCATAAAAAAGCCACCCTTGGGCAGCTTTATTACAATTTATCAGCAATTCTTTCGTAAGCATATGTGAGGCACATAAAAAATTGTAAGTGATATCATGGATTTACCATGAGCAAATTCATCACCTATACCCACAAACGAATTAGGACGATGCACTCAAGGCTATGCACCTAGCAAGCTTTGACCACAAACGCGTACAATGTTGCCATTTAGACCGCCAGAAGCAGGAGATGCAAACCATGCGATAGTCTCAGCGACGTCGACTGGTAAGCCGCCTTGACTCATTGAGTTCATACGGCGACCCGCTTCACGAATAGCAAATGGGATGGCTTCTGTCATTTGCGTTTCGATAAATCCTGGAGCAACAGCGTTGATAGTCATGCCCTTAGCGTTATCTTCTAATTGCTTGGCAGTGGCATCCACCAAGCCAATCACGCCTGCTTTTGAAGTGGCATAGTTGGTTTGACCCAAGTTACCCGCGATGCCTGAGATAGATGATACGCAGACGATACGCGCGTTTTCTTTTAGGACGTCATTGTCAAGCAAGTAGCGGTTCAGCTTAGCGATACTGCCTAAGTTGATATTGATGACCATGTCCCACTTTTTCTCATCCATTTTTGCCAAGGTTTTATCACGTGTCACGCCAGCGTTATGGATAATTGAGTCTAGACCGCCACGCTTTTGCGCTGCTTCTGCGATTTCTTTGCCCGCGTCGGCACTGGTGATGTCGACGGTTAAGACAGAGCCACTAATTTCGCTAGCGACTTTTTGCAAGTCAGCTTGCTGCTGCGGAACATCAAGACAGATAACATGAGCACCTTCACGAGCCAATACGCGCGCGATGGCTTCGCCGATACCGCGACTTGCGCCAGTGACTAGCATGGTTTTGCCGCCTAGAGGCTGTGTCCAATCGACATCGACGTTATCGCCTTTGCTGACGCGTACGACTTGTCCTGACACATAAGCTGAGCGCGCAGAAGTGAAAAAGCGTAGTGTCGAATCTAGATTTTGCTCAGCACCTTCTTCAACGTAGATAAGCTGTGCAGTAATACCACGCTTAAACTCTTTACCAACTGACTTCACAAAGCCTTCAAGCGCACGTTGTGCCAATGCTGCTTCGATATCAGTCGAGTTTTCTGGCGTACGGCCCACGATGATTACTCGACCTGATCGTTCTACGCGGCGAGCAACGGTGTGGAAGAATTCATACACTTCTTTAAGCTGGTCAGCATTACTGATATTACTGGCGTCAAAAAGCAAGACTTTAAATTTATCATCGCCGCCCGTATTGGCTTTTGCCTCAACACCCGCATCAGAAAGCGCATCTTTGATACCATCGCTGCTATTGACAAATACCTCGGCATGGACGTCTGACAAGATGCGGGCGATTGACTCACTCACGCTTTTGTCATCGCCAGCAGCGCGACCGACCAATACGCTACCGCGTACCAAGGGTTGACCACTATCAAAACGGTCAAGCTCTACCGGCATAGGCAAGCCTAAGTTTTTTGCGACTTTTTTACCAATAGAAGATTGAACAAAATCACCATAACGGTCTGACATAATATAGTTCCTATAACGAAAGGTTAAGATAAGAGTAAATGAAAAATGGAATTTGTCTTTTATAATCACTCATACAAACATCAACAAGTATAAAGACTCATCAGCATCATAATTATTTATATTTAGTAAATGGGTACAAAACTGCCTTAACTATACACTCACATAGTAAACAAGTCCAAAAGCCAAAAATGTCTATAACAATCTGTAAACAAGCCAGTATACAAGACAGTCTCTTTTTTTAGATTTAAAAATTGCTATCTTGTGCTAAAATCAGACCTATAAGTTATGGCAAATGCATTTATCGATAACAATATATTATCAAACGTGCCGTTATGCAATGCTAATAATCAATACTAGCCAGTCTACGAAAGTTATCATTCTAAGAAATATCATGACTGCCTTTATAGCTATCAGTGGACTGAGAGATTACTGAGCTTAAATAAGAGTCACATAGTTTGCTAAAGACATACAGTAAGGCAGCAAAAACGCCTTATGATACACAGCTAGACGGTACAATAAATGATAATATTTGTTCACTGCATTAAATCACTGAGTCATACTGCTGAGCAACTTAAGCAATATATTTTGATTAGTCACCCTTTTTAAGGGCTATTTTCTTTTTTTCTTCTGCCAATATTTTAAGGATAATATTATGAGTAATAAAAATAATCACCCTGAGAGCCCTGTTGTTGAAAGCACAGTCGTAAAGTCTACTGATAGCAAAGCAAACAATGCTAAGTCTGAAAATACCAAGTCAGACAATGCTAAGTCAGCAGATAGCGCTAAAAAAGACACTGCCGCTAATAAAACCAGCAGCACCGATAATAAAGCAACTACGGCCAAAACATCTGCTGTAAAAGATACTGACACTAAAAACACGAACACTAAAAGCACTGCCAGCGCAAAAGAAACGGATGATAAAGTCGATACTGCAGCTGCTAAAAAGACCGCCACTGCTGCTAAGAAATCAAGCACGAGCAAACTTACTTCAGGTCAAAACCGCGTTGCCATCCTAGGTGGTAACCGTATCCCATTTGCACGCTCAAATGGCTCATACGCAGACGTCAGCAACACAGACATGTTAACCGCTGCACTGAACGGTTTGGTTGAGCGCTTTAACTTACAAGATGAAAAAATCGGTGAAGTCGTTGCTGGTGCGGTCATGAAATTAAGCCGCGATATCAACTTAACGCGTGAAGCCACCTTAAACACTGCTCTAAACCCGCATACCCCAACTTATGACATCTCACAAGCTTGTGGTACCGGTTTGCAAGCAACATTCGCTTCTGCGAACAAAATCGCCCTTGGTATTATCGATTCAGCCATTACTGGTGGCGTAGATACCACCTCTGACGCACCTATCGCAGTTGGCGATGGCTTACGTAAGGTTCTTATCAAGCTAGGCGCTGCTAAAGACAACAAACAACGTCTAAAAGCATTGATGGGTTTAAATCCAAAAGACTTAATTGATTCACCACAAAACGGTGAGCCACGTACAGGTCTATCGATGGGCGACCATCAAGCCATCACAGCGCTTGAGTGGAATATCAGCCGTGAAGCACAAGATGAGCTTGCCTTTAACAGCCATCAAAACCTCGCACGCGCTTATGACGAGGGCTTCTTTGATGACTTGATCACCCCGTATAAAGGGTTGACTCGTGACAATAACTTGCGTCCGGACACTACCTTAGAAAAGTTAGCCAAATTAAAGCCTGTATTTGGCAAAAAGAACGCCAACCCAACCATGACGGCTGCTAACTCTACCCCGTTAACCGATGGTGCATCATGTGTACTACTGGGTACAGATGAGTGGGCAAAAGAGCATGGTCTGAAGCCATTGGCTTATATCGTTCATCAAGAGACCGCCGCTGTTGATTTCATCGGTAAGTCTGGCACGACAGAAGGCTTATTAATGGCCCCTGCTTATGCTGTACCGCGTATGCTTGAGCGCGCTGGTCTGACGCTACAAGACTTTGACTTCTATGAAATTCATGAAGCCTTTGCTTCACAAGTGCTATCAACGCTAGCGGCTTGGGAAGATGAGAAATTCTGTGAAGAGCGTCTAGGTCTTGACGCCCCACTAGGCTCTATCGATCGTAGCAAGCTCAACGTCAATGGTTCATCATTGGCAGCAGGTCATCCATTTGCTGCGACTGGTGGTCGTATCTTAGCCACTGCTGCTAAATTATTGGATCAAAAAGGCTCAGGTCGTGCCCTTATCTCTATCTGTGCCGCTGGCGGTCAAGGCGTTACTTGTATCTTAGAGAAGTAATCTTAAAAACAGCAAGAATAACCATGCGGAATAAATGCGTTGGTTGACCTGTTTAACCAACACACTAGTTTCAACTAAAAATGCCCTTTAATTAATTAAAGGGCATTTTTTTGTTGGCTGTATTTGTTATTATTAAGGAACCTCTAACAACAAGGGTTTGCAAAACCACTTAGCCGATCAAAGGTAACGTTTATGGGTATGACAAAGTATTTGTTAAAAAAGCTTAAGCAAGCCATTTTTAGCCCTGAGGAGTTTGATGTGACGAAAACATTCTCAACGATTGACCCCCAACCTTTAAGAACGGAAGAACGCGGTGATCAGAACCAGCTAGAACAAACCACTATTATTGAACGTATCGACAAAGAAGTCTTTGACGATACGTTGCGTCGTAGAATGCATGAAGACTTAATTGATACCTATGATGAAGAGCTTGAGAACGAAATCGATGACTATATGCGCGATTTTCGTTTTGATGGCCGTGAGATGAGCGCACAAGAAAAGCTCGATCGGCGTACTTATTTCCAAGAGTTGGTGCGCTTGCAACGTGAGCTTATCAAGCTACAAGATTGGGTAGTGGCTCGCGGTGAGCGTATTGTGGTGATATTTGAGGGTCGTGATTCGGCGGGCAAAGGCGGTGCCATTAAGCGTATCACCCAACGCTTAAACCCGCGCGTTTGTAGAGTCGCTGCCCTACCTGCACCAACGGAACGTGAGCAATCACAATGGTATTTTCAACGTTACGTGGCGCACTTACCTGCCGCTGGTGAAATTGTCCTATTTGATCGTAGTTGGTATAACCGCGTCGGCGTCGAGCACGTTATGGGTTTTTGTACGGATGCGCAGTATGAGGAGTTTTTTCAGTCGGTGCCCGAGTTTGAGCGTATGCTAGTGCGCTCCGGCATTCGCTTGGTAAAGTACTGGTTTTCGATTACTGATGATGAGCAACATTCGCGCTTTATGAGCCGCATTCATGACCCGCTTAAGCAGTGGAAACTCTCACCGATGGACCTGCAATCACGGCGGCGTTGGGAGGATTATACCAAGGCCAAAGAAACCATGTTCGAGCGTACTCATATTCCTGAAGCACCTTGGTGGGTGGTCGAAGGCAATAACAAGAAACGGGCGAGATTAAATTGTATTGCTCATCTGCTTGAGCAAATTCCTTATAAAGAAGTGCCACGCGATGAAGTAGAATTGCCCGAGCGTAAACGCGATGATGAGTATTACCGTGAGCCGATTCCAGATGATATGTATGTACCACCGCGTTATTAACATATCTTTTTGCTTTACTTAGTCGTACTCAATCCAGTACTATCTTACTCAAAAAAAATGCCACCTTATATCTAAGGCGGCATTTTTTATCACATTATTTTTTTTGAAACTCATTATTATTTCAACAGATAAGCGTGCGGATAGATATAGTCAAGGAATTTTAGAATCGCTACAAGGCGACCGACCGCAGATATTACACTAAGTACATCTAGGGCGGGTAACACCGTAGCGGTTTAAAAGTGCTCTGACTATATACATGCTACATAGTATAAGTAGACTGTAAACTGTCAATCTTACCAGCCAATAAACGCTCGACTTCGTTTTTAACTCTTTGGCCTGCGATATCAGTACCAATCTGCACGGCAAAACCGGCTGGACGACCGCTTTGGGCTTTAGAATTAATCCATACCACCTTACCATTCATCGGTAAGCGCTCACTAGAATTGGGCAAAGTCACCGCAATAAATACCTCATCGCCCAAATTTTGCACGCGCTCAGAGGGAATAAATAGTGCCCCATTATTGACAAAGGATAAATAACTGGCGTACAACGTTTCGATATCTTCCATATGGCAGGTCAGAATCCCGCCACGCCCTGGCATTGCCATAGTCCGCTTCCTTTATAAATGAGGTTTGAGATATTTTTATGAGTAATAAATAATACAGAGACCAGCACATTAACAAACCATCAAATGATCAGTATGCCTTTTAATTTTCTTAGTCCTGCTCTACTTATTTGCTATGGTGGATTGACTATAGAGAAGCCAATTCTTGCATTAGCTTATCATAGGCGAATTTTTCTTGCACATTTTGTTGTAGCGCAATTTTGGTCTGTTGTAGGCTAGTCGCAAAGCCCTCTAAACCACTGTCAGTAGGTTGATAAGCCTCTAATGCTGCCAAGAGACTGATGTCTTTTTGCAGCTCGCTCAGTCCTAGACAGACACGGCGCATGTCAAGCAGCATTAGCTCAGACAGCTGGATAAACTCTGCGATACTCAGCTGGGTTTGCCAATAATCGCTGGCTGCGATACTACTTCGTTTGCCACTACGTAACGCTTGCCATGTTGTCAGCCATAACGCGCGCTTACTGTACCAAGGTGCTTGCGCCAACGCTATTGCTGCTAAAGGCGCACCGTTTGCCAATTGGATAAGCTGCTCAATCGCCGACGTAGCGACCGCTTCACGATTAACTGTAGACCCAAGCGCTTGTGTGACATAGTCAACAGCGCTAGCAGGCTCAATAGTTTGCAGAGCTAGCTGCTGAACCCGACTTTTGATAGTGGGTAATAGCTGCGCTGGCGTATCACTGATTAAGAATAAATGGACTTGCGCTTGTGGCTCTTCCAACGTCTTAAGCAGCGCATTGGCAGCAGCAACGGTCATTTGCTCGGCATGATCTAGCACGCAGATGCGCATCCCTTGCCCGCCTTGATAAATAAAAGGCTGCAACGCACGAATATCATCAACTTTTATTTTAAGAGCACTGTTGCTGGCGGTTTTGGCAGATTTTTTGTCCTTAGCGCTACTATTGGCAGTTTCTCTATTGCTTATATTTTCTGCACTGACTGGCATACTGACGAGAGGAAGCACTTGTAGGCTTGGATGGGTACCGGATCTGAGCCACTGACAGCTCTCGCATTCTGCGCAAGCGCCAGATGGATGAGTATCGCGCTTGCGGCACAATAACCAAGCGACTAAGCGCCATACAAACGCGCGCTTACCCATGCCTTGCATCCCTGCTGCGAGCATTGCATGAGGCAAAGACTGTTGCGACGTTGACACCCGCTTGGTCAACTGCGACCACAGACTTTGCTGCCACGGCAGTAACGGTGCAAAATAAATGCAATCTGAGGTATCTAATGCACCTGTATTTTCTGTGAAGTCACTCATAAATTTTGCTCGATAGCTTTGCTTGATGACTGTGTTTCACGATCATATTCCACGGCCGTATTTAACAACTGCGTTTGATGAATTGGTAAATAGCGCGATTAGTAGATAGTGCGATTGCTAGGCGTCACAATAATATTGTTTGGCAAAAATCATATTTTTACTTAGGCTATTTAGCCATAGGATTCTGAAAATCTGCCAAACTCATGCTATTTAAACGGTCTAAATCTTCTTGCGTATCGACACCTGCTGGTAGCTGACAAGCGGCTGTGGCAATAGCAATATGACCACCATTCTCTAAAACGCGTAATTGCTCTAAGCTTTCAAGTATTTCAAGCGGTGTTTGCGGCCAATGCACAAACTGCTGCAATAGGCTGACGCGATAAGCATATAACCCTAAATGACGATAAGCATTTTTGGGCGACTGTTTCTGGCTCTCATTAGCCAATAGGACATCGCGATCGCAAGGAATCGGTGCTCGACTAAAATATAGCGCTCGCTGCAAATCGTTAGCGTGCTGACTGACGACTTTTACCACTGATGGACGCATAAAAGTCTCGTGGTCATCGATAGGCTCACACAAGGTAGCCATCACGCTAGCATCATCGGCTACCAACAGCGCCTTCACCTGCTCTAATAATAGCGGCGGTACCAACGGTTCATCACCTTGCATATTGACCACAATATCATGCTCAGCCCAGCCTTTAATCGCAGCAACTTCTGCCAAACGGTCAGTCCCCGAAGCATGCTCTGCGCTGGTCATCACCACATCAAAACCTGCATCCATACATACTTTGGCAATACGCTCATCATCGGTCGCAATACACATATCATCAGCGAAGTGTGCTGCCTGCGCCTTTTCAGCGACCCACAGAATCATCGGCTTACCATGAATGTTTAATAATGGCTTACCGGGTAATCGCGTACTCTTAAAACGAGCAGGAACGACAATATGCGTTTTGGCGGGTGTAATAAATGGCGACATGGTGTATTCCTACAAAAATCATTTGAATTTTAGGCTTTACGGCTTTTCACTATTACAGACATCAATATTTAAAACGGTTAATTGCTGCTGTAAATTATCATAACAACTACCCGATAGTACTGCAGTCACCGGCAATACCCAAAGTCTACTTATGAGAGCTTTATACTCAGCACTTAGTGGTTGCTCAGCAGTTAGTGGCAATAGTAAGGCTCTTAGTTTTACCGCATCTTTAGTGGTTACCACGATGGGATATTGGCGATATTGCAGCAGCTCAGCCATACTAAACTCATAATGGTCAGGATAAGGGTGACCAATGACCTCAAAACCAAGCGCGTGTAAAGTATCAAAAAACCGCTGCGGATAGCCAATACCGCTTACAGCGTGGACTTTGCTGCCCTTTTCAGGTGCTTTGTTATTTACTTCAAAGCCAGTTAATTGAAAATCACTAACTTGAGAGTCAAAGACTTGCAAATCAGTTGTTCGAGCGTCAGCTAATACAGGTTGCCATAATAATTTCATGTCGTCTGCTTGCAGGTGCATAGACAGATGCTCAGCTTGTGACTGTTGCTCGGTGTTTTTACTATGAGGCGCTGCACTATTATTTGGCCCTTCATGATATATAACAGTAGCACCTTGTAGGCGCGACATCGGCTCACGTAAAAACCCGGTCGGCAATAACTGCTCATTGCCAAAGCCCCGTGCTGCATCGACCACAATCCATTCAATATCACGTTGCAACGCATAATGCTGCAAACCATCGTCGGCGATGATTAATTGTAGGTCTGGATGAGCAGCCAATAAAGTAGTAATCGCTTGCTTACGATTCGGGCAGACCGCCATTGGTACACCCGTCATATTGACAATTAAACAAGGCTCATCCCCTACCACACTGGGTAGACTGGCGGCATTGACCAAGGCTGGCATCTGACTGCTATCACCACCATAACCGCGACTGATCACGCCAACATTGATACCTTGTGCTTGGAGATAGTCGACCAGAGCAATAATTAATGGCGTTTTGCCGCTACCGCCCACGCTAATATTGCCAATCACCATGACAGGAACAGGGGCGCGGTAACTTGCTAACAACCCAACCTTGTAAGCTTGGCGACGCAGCATGGTGATGAGCCCATACAACCAGCTAATAGGCAATAATAGCCATAACCAAGCGGCTTGACGTTGCCATGCACGCGTCACTGTCGTCTCAATGCTCATTATTATTGACTATTTATCCTATTATTTTAATGCTACTTAAATGGCAAGATGATTACAGGATAGAAGCAGATGAACCTATTCAAAGTCACGCTCATACATTTGCGCGTAATGGCCTTGTAATCTTATCAATTCGTCGTGCGTCCCTAACTCAACGATTTGACCACTATCTAACACTGCGATACGATCGGCTGATTCAATCGTGGTTAGTCGATGGGCAATAACTAGCGTGGTACGGTCTTTCATGACATTATCAAGCGCTTGCTGAATGTAATACTCAGATTCGTTGTCTAAAGCACTGGTTGCTTCATCTAAAATTAAAATCGGCGCATCCTTTAATAGCGCACGAGCGATAGATAAGCGTTGACGCTGCCCACCGGATAGCTGTAGACCCTCAGCACCAATCTCACTATTATATCCGTCAGGCATTTTTTTGATAAAGTCATGGGCAAACGCATCTTTTGCCGCCCTTTCGACCTCGGCATATGATTTATTAGCCAAGCTACCATAAGCAATATTATTCAATATTGTGGTGTTGAATAAGACCACTTGTTGATCGACCATGGCAATTTGCGAGCGTAGACTCTCCAAGGTAATCTCTTCTATAGGTAAGCCATCTATCCTGATTTGTCCTGAAGTCGTCGTCAAGGTGCGCGTTAGTAAGTTCACTAAGGACGACTTACCCGCCCCACTGCGCCCCACCAACGCAACCGTCTCGCCTGAGCGTATCTCTAAATTAAAATCACGCAAAGCTATAGTCGAATCCGGATAAATCAAGCTGACATTATCTAAATGAATGTCACCTGATAAAGTGGGATTGAGCACGCCTGTGTCTTCTTCTTCTGGTTCATCCAGTAGCGCAAATATTGATTCGCCAGCAGCAAGACCCTTTTGTAGCTTTTGATTGACATCAGTCAGCGAGCGTACCGGCTTACTCAATAGCCCTGCTGCCGCAATATAGGAGATAAACTCACCAGCTGAGATATTATCTATCACCGCCGGACGCAGCGCGAGCCATACCACGACCGACATGGCCATCGCCATCAGCAGCTGTACTGCTGGCGTGTTAATACTGTTAGTGATGACAACTTTCATGCCTTGGCGTAAGTTCTTTTTTGAAGTCAGATCAAACCGCTTGGATTCGTACGCTTGTCCACCGTAGTTTTTGACCACTTGATAGCCACCGATGACTTCATTGGTGATATGACTGACATCACCCATCGTCTGTTGAATACCTTTAGAAAGCTTAAGGTAACGCTTGGAGGCGATACGAATCAGCCATAATATCGGCGGCAAAACGACAAACAGAATCAAGGTTAAACGCCAATTACTGTATAGCAAAAAGCCAATCAATCCTATGACCGTCAAACCATCGCGCAATACCGTTTTCATCGAATCAGTGCTGGCAGCGGTGACCTGCTCAACATCAAAGATGAGCTTTGACGAGATAGTGCCAGCTGGGTTGGCCAGATAAAATGAGCTTGGCAAGCGCAGCAGCTTATTAAAAACTTCTACTCGTAGCTCATAAACCAGATTTCGTGAAATCAAAGCAGAATAGTAATTACCAAAAAAGCTACCCACACCGCGAACTAAAAAAAGCATAATAATTAGAACGGGAAACCAATCCCTTTTACTCTGATCATTTTGCTTGATCGCATCAGTAATATATTGCAATAACTTCGCTGTCCCAATCTCGGTCGATGCATTAATAGCAAAGCCTATAATAGTCAACAGCAATGCCCACCAGTAAGGTTTTAAATATCTGAGTAAACGCAGTAAAGTCTTATGCTTAGGCGTCGTTGATGGCTCCGCTGATAGTTTGTTGGCAGATGCTTTTGAGTCGGATTGATATATTTGGCTCATAAAAGCCTCAATTTGGGTGTTATGACATGAATGGACTGTGCTGATGGCACAATTTTATAGGATTTTGATGTTATACAACAGCGGTACAAAGCTGACATTTTTTAAATCGTACAATTAGAAATTATGGTGCAAAAACACCCAAAGGCTATTGTAGTAAAAGCTATTGCGATAAAAGTTATTGTGGCAAAGGCTGACCGAGTGGTACGACGGTACTAATATTTAGGTTTAAAAAACCCAGCTTACCCGCAATATCCATGACCCGCACCACTGATTGATGGGTAGCATTGGCATCCGCTGCAATAACAAATAGCATGTCACGATTACTGCCCGCCTCTTGCTGTAACATACTGGTCAACTCAGCCTCATTGCTGCTGGCAAGAGTAATACCATTAACCAAATAACTGCCATCCTCTTGTACCGCCACCTCGATACTGTTTTTCTCTTCTGTCAGTGCCACACCTTCTGCTTCGGGCAGAATGATATTTAAGCGACTAAAATGATTAAACGACGTCGCCAGTAGCAAGAACACAATTAAGAATAATAAGCAGTCAATCATTGGCGTTAGATTAATTTCGAGCGGCTCAACCGTTGGTTTTCTAAAGCGCATATCACTCTCTTTAATTGACTTAATACTTATTTTCTTAATGAACGACTGTTCATATTATTGCGAATACGACTCATACCATTGTTAATACGATGACGTTGCTGCCGTACTATTATCTAAACTTAGCGCATCCACTACATGCTTATTGTCTTCATTTTCGGCAGGTGATGCACCCTGTATTGGCTTCTTCAAATGAGTATTATAAGTATTTTCAAGCAATTGATAATCATACAACTCTTGAATCATCAGACCTGCTTGGGTCTCAAATTGGGCGTTGATATCAATGATACGACGCTGAAAATAACGATAGGCAACCAACGCTGGTATAGCTACAATCATGCCCGCTGCTGTAGTGATTAGTGCTTGGGACACGCCAGCGGCGAGCATCGTTGGGTCTTGCATCGCGCCATCAGTAATCGCTAAGAACGACGAGATAATCCCCAATACCGTCCCCAATAATCCGAGTAGCGGCGCAATCGCTCCTATGGTACCGAGCATATTGATGTTCTTTTCTAACTGATGTACCTGCACACTGGCACGATTCTGCATATGCATGGTCATCGAGTCCAAACCATACTGACGATAGAGCAAACCAGTGGCTAAAATATCACCCAAGGGTGTCTTTTCTTTAACATTCATCAACTGGGTACGGCCAATATCGCCGTTTTCGCGTAGGCGGGTGATTAGCTGTTCGCGCAATCTGCCCGGTACAATTTTATTAAACTGTAAGGTATGGCTACGCTCGATGATGATGACTAATGCCAGTATTGAACACACTACAATCGGCGTCATTAACCAACCGCCCGCCTTTACCAACTCCCACATACTGACTCTCTTCTATATACTTATAAAATGGTTGTTACAAGGATAGCTCTATATCTAAGCATTTAAGCCGTAGTCGCACTTATGCAGCGTCTTAAGCTTGCGCTTCTATATGTTTAATCAAAGCGGCTAGCTGATCTTGGCTGTGGAAGAATATCTCGACACTGCCCTGCCCGTCTTTTTTATGCTTAAGCTTAACTTCAGCACCAAGCATGTCGGTCAGTCTTTGCGTCAGACGTTCAGCGTCACGAGACTGTGCTTTTTCCGTACGGTTGGTTTTGGGGGCGGGCTGCAAAATTGATTTGACCAGTTTTTCAGCTTCTCGCACCGTCATGCCGCCATCAATGATTTTTTGCGCAATGATAGGCTGTTGTTCTGAGGATAATGCCAAAAGCGTGCGCGCATGCCCCATATCTAGGGCGCTGTTGGCTAAATGGTCTTTTACCGTATCGTGCAGCTGATTCAAACGCAGCAGGTTCGATACCGTCGTGCGGGCTTTGCCAACGACTTCGGCAATCATCGCATGACTCATGCCAAATTCTGTATGAAAGCGCTGTAGTGCAGCGGCTTGCTCAATCACTGATAAGTCTTCACGTTGAATATTTTCAATCAATGCCAGCGCAATGGCCAGCTCATCTGATAGGGCACGCTCGATGGCAGGAATGACAGACTTGCCCGCCATTTTTGCTGCACGCCAGCGCCGCTCACCTGCGATGATTTCGTGGGTGACGAATGCCTCGCTTTTGTCTTCGTTGGCTAATAGTGGACGGATAACAATGGGCTGCATCACGCCATGCTGCTCGATAGAAGAGGCCAATTCCATTAGGGCAGTCTCGCTCATATCACGGCGCGGTTGATATTTACCCGCTTGTAGACGTGCCACATCGATTTGCACCAAGCTGATTTGGTCTTCTGCGCCATTATTGTCTGTGCTAGCTGCACGAGACTTATTGGCAGGTATTTTGCTTGCCGTACGCGGCGAGCGGGCGGTACGACTACCATCAGTCGCGACAGACGCTGTAGTTTTTGCAGCCGGTTTTTCACTGGCTTTGGCGCGAGCAGTTTTGGCAGGCGCACTGGCTTCTTCGCTATCAGCTTCTAGCGCTTCAGCTGGCACAGTGTTGTCACGCGCAGCCATATCATCTTGCAAGGCAGAGGCGGTAATTTGCTTTTCTTTTTTGATTGACCCTAACAAGGCATCCAAGCCTCGATTAGCAGCCAATCCTCTTTTCTTCGCCATGATTACCTATCCTCTAACGCTAAAATAAAAGCCAAATAATTGTTACTGCGGCTTACTCATTGCTACAGCCTGCCCACTATAAATCACTACAGACTCAACCCCGCTGACCATACTAATGTATCGCTAGCACTCAGTTGTCTTGTATTGATATTATTTTGGACTGACGATAATAAATACGATGTTTAATACTATTTTCTGTTTGGTCATTTTCCATTATGACTAGTTTTTGGTGCTTATACACACAAAACTATTGGCTTTTTTATTACTGTTTCATCACTTCAGCAGCCAATTTTTGATAAGCACGCGCCCCTTTTGACCAGCGCTCGTACGCGATAACTGGCAAGCCATGTGCGGGTGCTTCTGCCAAGCGGATGTTTCTTGGAATATGTGTCTTGTACATGATATCGCCAAAGTGCGCTTCTAATTCAGCAGAGACATCGCGAGCCAATGTATTGCGCGCATCGAATAACGTTCTGACGACGCCGCGAATATATAGCTTCGGATTGAGCTCTGTTAGACGTTCAATCGTTTGCGACAAGTCCGCTAAGCCTTCTAATGCATAATACTCACACTGCATAGGAATAATAACCCCGTCGGTGGCGACCAAGGCATTAATCGTCAGCAAGTTTAAGCTTGGGGCGCAATCTATAATCACATAATCATAAGCAGGTTTGTTAGCCGCGATCTGATCATTGACCAACGCTGCCATCGCTGTCTTAAACAGCTCATGACTGTTGGTTTTACTCATTAAGGTGATATCCATACCAGCCAAATCACGATTGGCCCCGATCACATCGAACCCTGCTGGGCTGTTAACAATAGCATCAGATAGCGAGACACCATCCAGCAACACATCGGCTATCGTCAGCGCTAAGTCATTTTTGTCCACACCAGTACCACTGGTCGCATTGCCTTGTGGGTCTAGGTCAATCAGCAGTACGTGCTTGCGCTTAGCAGCCAAGCTGGCGGTCAAATTTACTGCCGTTGTGGTTTTGCCCACGCCGCCTTTTTGATTCGCAATTGCTATGATTTCCATACACTCACTCAATTTAATTAGGGTCTTTACTGTATTTTACCGACTGTCTGTACTATGTATCTGTGACTGCCTACTTTTAATAATTGCCTGTTATTAATAGTCATTTTAGCAATCGCAATCTTTGGCGTTCAGCTTCTTATCACTATACCTAACATATAAATAATACTTACGATATAAATGGCTCGCTTTGCATAAAGCTTTTTTAGATATTATGCTATTTAAATATCAAGGTAAACGATGTTTCACGACTATAAGGTGCTCATAGCTTAGACATTTTTAGCAGACAATTCAATTAAATGACGACTGTCATGCAGACGTGGCACGTTAAGCTTAATGGTCTTAATATGCCAGTCGTTATCTAGCGCTTGTAGCTCTTCATCACTTGGCGCTTTACCCTTCATCGCACATAAATAACCATTATCCGCCAGTCTTGGCTGCGCGGCCTCAACAAAATCGATTAGACTGGCAAATGCTCTAGAAGTAACCACGTCATAGCTGGCCTCATGCGCTTCAATACGAGAGGCAATAGGCTGCATATTGCTCAAGCCAAGCTCGCTACTGATTTGCTTAATAAAGCGAATCTTTTTTTGATTGCTATCAAGCGCCGTACACTGCCGCTCAGGCTGACAAATCGCAATTATTACGGCGGGCAAGCCAGCCCCTGTGCCGATATCCAGCAGCGAGCCTGACGGCAAATGCGTTATAATAGCCAAGCAATCAATCACATGCTTAATCAGCGCCTCTTCTGGATCGGTGATAGCGGTCAGATTATACGCTTTATTCCACAATAAAAGCTGGTCTAAGTACAATAATAACGTGCGCTGCTGCGTCTCACTTAACGGTAGACTTAGCTCATTAATCGCTTGTGCCAAGGTATTAGCTAGCGCTGGCAATTGCGCGCCAAGCTTTACAAAGCCAGTCGGGTCGATATGGATATTACCCATGTTGGCAGGCGATGAAGTTTTTTTAGCGGAAGCTGACATACAACGAGTTATCCAGTTTTGACATGTGAACCGTCTATTTTATCATGCAGTCTGCCTATTGAATAGTTGCAGATTGCGCCAATGTGAGACATCTTATACTATCTGCGCGGCTATTGAGGCGTTATTCTGCTTTGATGGCATTAAACTGACCCTCTATCTGTTGCTCTTTTATTGATTATTTTCAGTGACGCATCCAATTATGATACAAATCTGCGTTTAATGACTTATTTAAAACACCGCCATATCTTGTAAGATGTCTTATTACCAATTAAAAAATTACTCATTAAAAATTAAGCATAAAGAAACTGTATAAAAAAAATTAATACCTACTCTACCCTTTAAAAACAATTCATTTTTTAAGACGACACACCATACGCCTATGACCGAACAGAAACATGCCCCTATGTCCAAAACATCAAATGACGCTAATATAAAAGACACGACTAATATGGTAACACCCATTGCTGAATTGACCGACCAAACGACAGACGGCACGCAAACAACACTAGATACGCCGCATCCCCTCTTTACTGAGGTTAAGCAGCGCTGCCTTGTCAGCGCTGAGCAATTAAAGCGATATAGCAATGCCGATGAGCTGCCGACGGACACACGTACCGCGCCAGATTTGGACGTGGGCTTTGGTCAACAGCGTGCGTTAAAAGCGTTGCAGACGGCTTTGGATATCAAAGCCAGTGGCTATCATGTGTTTGCGGCTGGTGAAAATGGCTTGGGCAAACGCACCGTTATCAGCCGCCTACTGACCCGTATCGCTGCCGATGCGCCGACACCTGATGACTGGGTCTATGTACATAATTTCACCGATCCACGCACACCGCTCGCCTTGCGCCTTCCTGCTGGTCAAGCCTCGCTACTGCAGCAGCAAGTTAATAGTCTATGGCAACAGGCCAAAAAACGCCTGAGCCAGCGCTTTCGTAGCGACCAGTATCAAAGCAAGATTGAAGCCATCAAAAACGACACGCATCAAAAAGAAAGTCAGGCTTATGATGTGCTCAATGCTGAGGGTAAGCAATATGATTTGGCATTGACGTTTCGCTCCTTTGATAACAAAGCCGTGTTTGTCCATCCAAGCCAACTGACAACAGAAACCGATCAAGTCGCGACTGAAAACAATAATGCGGATAATAAAGATGCCAAAACATCTATCAACAGTCAAAACACATCAGTAATCGGAGAAAGTAAGAAAACGACTATTTCTAGCAAAGATGCTACTGACGGTAACGACAACGAATATGGCAATAGTGAATACGAAGCTGAGCTAAGTAACTTCGTGCAAAAGAACCATATGCAAAAACGCTTGAGTCAGCTGACCATCGCCTTAGAGCAGTTAGAAGACGAAGCCAATGACGCCATAGAAGCATTACATCGCAATATTGCACGTCGTGCACTGCAACCTTTGTTTACCCCTATTTATGAGCAGTTTGCCAGTCATCCGCTGGTCGTTGATTATCTCAAAGCGGTATTTGCCGACATGGTTACGCATGTCGAGCGCATCGTCAATGGCGATGATGAAGAGTTTGTGACGGCAGTTCTGGCGACGACTCCGAGCCGTTACGCGGTCAATGTCATTGTCAGTCACACGCCAGACAGCGGCGCACCCGTTGTCTTTGAAGATTTGCCGACGCATTTGAACTTATTGGGTCATGTTGAGCAAATCACCCAACTGGGCACGGTGACCACCGATGTCAGTATGATTCGAGCGGGCGCCCTGCATCGTGCCAATGGCGGCTATTTATTGTTAGAAGCCAGTCATTTACTTGAGCATCCTTATGCATGGCAGGGTCTTAAGCGCGCACTACAATCGCGTAAAATCAAACTCTCAAGTCTTGAGCAGATGCTAACCTTAACAGGAAGCTTATCATTAGCACCTGCGCCCATTGACCTTGATATTAAGGTGATTTTGCTTGGCGAAGCAGACTTGTATTATGAGCTATTAGAGCTTGAGCCTGAGTTTGATGCGGTATTTAAAGTACGTGCTGACTTTCATGATGATGTGCCTCGCAGCAGTGAGCACGAATTGGCACTGGTCGCAAAAATGGCCGACATTATTGATTATGCCGACCTCTACCCGTTTGATCGTAGTGCACAAGCCGCCCTACTCGAGCATTTAAGCCTGCAAGCAGAAGACCAAGATCGCTTAAGTTTGCACAGTGATTTACTGATTAAGCTATTGCATGAGTCCAACCGTCATGCACGTTTGAGCGGTAACAACATTGTCAATGCTCATCATGTCACGCAAGCCATCGATGATATGGACGAGCGCTCAGGATACCTGCGTGACCTCTATTGGGATGAGCTCAAAAACGGTCAACAGCTTATCCAAACCACAGGCAGCGCTGTCGGACAAGTCAATGCGCTGACAGTGGTCAGCTATGCCGATAGTGAGTTTGGCATGCCCGCCCGCCTGACTGCCGTTATTCAACCAAATATCGGTACGGGTGAGATTCTTGATATCGAGCGCGACGTGGATTTGGGTGGTAGCTTACACGCCAAAGGCATGCTGATTATGACCAGCTATTTGCGCGCCTTATTTAGCCAACATCATGCGCTCAACTTTAGTGCCTCACTTGCTTTTGAGCAAAGCTACGCGCATATCGATGGCGATAGTGCCACCGTTAGCGAAGGCTGTGCGCTATTGTCCGCTTTAGCAAATGTGCCGATTGATCAGTCATTTGCCATTACTGGCTCTATGAACCAATTGGGCGAAGTGCAAGCGGTTGGTGGCATCAATTCCAAAATTGCCGGATTCTTTGATGCATGCCGCGAGCAAGAATTGACTGGGCAGCAAGGCGTGGTCATTCCGATGGCCAATGTTAAACAG
Organism: Psychrobacter sp. TB67; assembly: GCF_000511065.1. Lineage (NCBI taxonomy): Bacteria > Pseudomonadati > Pseudomonadota > Gammaproteobacteria > Moraxellales > Moraxellaceae > Psychrobacter > Psychrobacter sp. TB67. The sequence goes on along the minus strand of NZ_AYYA01000046.1, from coordinate 29,109 downwards.
CTCATGCTGCGCGACGATATCATTGCCGCTGTCAAAGCAGGCGAATTTCATATTTATGGTGTGCATACTCTAAGTGAAGCACTGACGTTAATGACTGGTCTACCTATCGATACCGTGAATAAAAAAGGTCGCTATCGTAAAGAGACATTGTTTGGCAAAGTCCTAAGCCGTTTGATGTTATGGGATGAAAATCAAGATAACAATGACGATGACATTGACGAAAAAAAATCCAAAAAGAAAGATAAAAAGCAGCAGAAAGCAAAACGTCAGAAAAAAGCAGACAAGAGAAAAAAACAGAAACGTAAAAACAAGAAAGACAATAATGAAGCTGTGATGGATGATGATCCTAGTATCAATCAAAGCATCGATCAGAGTGTGGATACTGATGATACCAAAATGTCCATTAATGCCATATAGGCTGATGTATAGCGAAATTTAGCCATTTAAAACCACTTAATGAATCAATAGGTTAATTGATGGGATGCCCTAGACGCTACGATGCTTTTCTGCGATGATAAACGGCTAGTGACTCGATAAAGATACCTAAAAACTGACTCGTGACTTCATAAAGGTTATCGCTTAATGACTGTACATCCTGCTAATGCCAACCTACTCCAAACTCAAACAGATGCTATTGAGCAAGCCAATAGCGTAGCGGCTGCGGGCAACAATGTCTCAGAAGACAGCAGCGATAATCGCCACGGCGCAGCAACGACGGCGCGGCAGTGGCAAGTGTTATCACAACTACAGCGCAATCGCTGGGTGGGTACCACGCATATTTATGAGCAGTTGATGATGGCAGGCTTTGATATTAGCCTGCGCACGGTACAGCGCGACCTAAATGCGCTGGCGAAACGTTTCCCTATCGAAAAAAACAATGCCAATCCGCAAGGCTGGCGCTGGCGTGATGATGCACCATTACAAAGCTTACCGCACATGAATCTCTCACAAGCGGTTGCCTTTAATATGGTTGAGGCCAATCTGACCCAGCTATTACCGCCTGTTATTTTAGATGAGTTATTTCCGTGGTTTGACCTAGCACGGCGGCAGCTAAAAAACAGCAAAGTCACCCATTCATGGATAGACAGAGTGCGCATTGAGCCTGCCACTCAGCCATTAATCGCCCCACATATTGACTTGGATAGCAAAGACAATATTTACCACGCGCTGTTTTATCAATTACAAATTAAAGCCTGCTATACCCGTAGCAATAAATCGCAAGCCGGTGAATACATCCTAAATCCCATCGCTATCATTCAACGCGGCGTCATCATTTACCTACTGGCAACTCGCACGGATGATCCAGAGACTGTCATTCGCACATTTGCCTTGCATCGATTTGCCAGCGTCGAGATTTTAGAAACTGCCGCAAAGACTCCCGATAATTTTCACCTTGACAGTTATTTGGACGCCGGTGGTATGGGCTTTAGCCATCCATTATTTCGTGAGCTGTCCGATCATGGCAAAAATATGCCTATTGAGCTACAATTCACCAAACAAGCGGGCAAGAGCCTAACTGAAAGCAAGCTTAGCGATGATCAAACGGTTACCTTGAATGACGATGACACACTGACCATTCAGGCAACGGTGAATTTGACCTCCCAGCTGGTCTGGTGGTTGCGCGGTTTTGGCAATGGTCTCTTAAATGCCAAACCTGAGCTGCTATATCAAGCTGTCTTGGATAAAACCTTGGATAATCAATGACGCGGATAAAGCACACTTTTTAATTTGAACCTTCTTTATTTTGAGTTCTCTTTATCCGGAGCAATACTCAGTTAATATCAAATCATTTAAATCATCAAAAAATAACAAGGAATATTATGTCGACCACTGCCCCGTCACCACTACTATCAGACAGTTTAAAAGGATTAGGTTTGGATGCGGGCACGTTATTTTTTGCGCTCAACTACGAGTTTACCAAGACTGAACCCAAAGGTATGTTGAAGCGTTTTAAAAAGAATGAAGGGGCGATTGATATCGACTTAGCGTGCGCCTTGTATGACGATAACTGTACTATTAGCGATATCGTCTGGTTCAAACAACTACGCGATAAGGCCGAATCAGTACGCCATCAAGGGGACAGTCTGAACGGCAAAGACCGTGGCGACCAAGCAATGTACCTAGCCCCACTTGACCAAGAGCAAATCAGACTCTACTTGGACAAGATTCCAGCACATATCACCCATATTGCCTTGCTTGCTAACTCTTACCACGGTCATGCTTTTTTTAGAGTCAAAAAAGGTGAGATTCATTTAAGTGATGATGAAGGCAACCGCTGTTTTGAGGTTAATCTAAAGCAACTGCCGCGAGATTGCTCTACGCTTTGGGTCGCCCATTTGCGCCGAGAAGTAGATGATTGGCATCTGACATTGCAAAACCTACCGCTTGCCGCCGAAGACTTAGCCACAGCAGCGCAGCAAGTCGCTCATGAATTGGCACGTGCGCTGCCTATTCCACAAGGCGTGTAACATCAAATCAGGTATAATGGACACAATCTCATGTGATAAAAAAGGGTGCGACGTTCTCTAAACGTTGCACCCTTTTTGTAAACTCTGATTTTTGCAAATTCAAAATAATTACTACGAATATAGTGAGTGAAAAGTAATATCAATATATCACGCACTGCTGATATCCATTTTTCTTACTTGCTATGCCTGCGCAGACAGAGGCTACAAAAAATTGATATCAGCAATACCGTCACATTTTTAAGATATCCTAACTACATTACTTACAAAGCCTCACCGCAATGCGGACAAAAATTCTTTTGCCGCTCATCGACTTCATTTTCACGGCGTTCCAGTTCTTTTTCGCGCAATACCTGTAGTACGATGTTTTGCGCCTGCTCCTTATCTAGCCCAAGCTCACGACGTATTTTCTCTACCATCATCTGGTTCTGTATCAAATCAAAATCGCTATCGACCAGTTGCTCACGAAAGTGCTGCTCTAGCTCTTCACGGCGCTGGTTCAGCTCATTTGCCAAACCCGTGGCTAGAATACCTGCAGGCAATGCGGCCAGACCGACACCCAGTATCGTAATGATCGCGCCCAATATTTTACCGGCATTGGTAATAGGTGTCACATCACCATAACCCACTGTCGTCAGCGTCACTACCGCCCACCACATGGCTTTAGGGATAGACTCAAACTCTTCTGGCTGGGCATGGTTCTCCACCAGATAAATACCACTAGAAGCGGTCACAATCATGATGATTAGAATAAAAATAACGGCTTGAAATGAGCCTTTCTCTTTACTGATTACCACCAATAAAATACGCATCGACGCAAAATAACGCGTTAGTTTAAGAATACGGAAGAGGCGCAAAATACGTAAGAAGCGTAAATCAATTGTGACAAAGAAGTTCAAGAACGCCGGCACAATAGCAACCAAATCAATCAATGCCGAGGGGCTTTTTAACCATTGCCAACGCTGACGCCAAGTGGTGTGATCGGGCTTCGCTTCGGCAACACTCCACAAACGTAGCAGATACTCAATAGAGAACACTACGATGGAGAAGTTTTCAAACCATGTAAAATAATCTTGATAAGGGTAGTACCAACTGTCTACAGACTCCGCAATCACGGCTGCCACGTTGGTCATGATTAGAAATATCAAAAAATAATCGACGTAGCGGCTAAAGAGCGTGTCATGCTCATCATTTTGCAAAATGTTATAAACGAAAGTACGCAAGCGCCGTATATGTTGGAATTGCATGCGGTCCCTATACGGTGTAACACCGATCTTATGATAATGAAATAAAAGTATTAAAGCCTGATTATCGCGCTAAATGACATAATGAAAAGCAGTATCATTATACAAAATTTACGTAATAAATGTAGACGCAAGCCAGCAACATTAACCCCGTCGTAAGAAAGGTGTATTGTAAAAATCGCTCATCGGCACGTAATTGACGACTGAGATTTTGAGCAGGCAATAAAAAAACACCGCATTCTGGGCAACAAGAATCCACTTGGTTTAATAAAGTCATTGAACGTGCTTGTCCGCAGCGCAGCGGCGAGTTACTACAGTAGCCCAGCATAATACACCCTATCCGTCGTCGTTAATTGTCCCTTTATATTAATTTATACCAGCCGTATAAAAACTGACTACTAACTTACAGTAACGAGAACTGTTTAACAAATATGTTTTGATGAACCTGTCATTTACACCATAACCTTTCATTCCCTTAAAATTATTAAGGGTTTTTTAGTTAAAAACCTTACTGTTAAAATGGTTTTAATGCTACAATAGCGTTACAATGTTACAAGGCAATCTATAATGATAACATTGTGTATCAGCACTTAATGCCATCCCTCATTAAATGCTTATCGATAACCTATTATTGCGTTGAGGAATCAAACGATGAAACTACAATCCCTAGTTTTAGCTGCTGCTACTGCACTTACTATGACCTCTGCTTTTGCAGTACCTGCTGGTACTTGGACAGTGGCTGCCGGTGCTCATATGGTCGACCCTAAAAGCGACAACGGTACTTTGAATAATGGTTTATCTGTTGATGTTGATGGCGATGTGCGTCCGACCATCAGTGGAGAATACTTTATTGCCAACAACGTTGGTGTTGAACTACTAGCAGCAATTCCATTTCATCATGATTTTGACCTAAATGATGCAGATGGTAATCCTGTTTTAACAGGCAAAACTCAGCATTTGCCACCTACTCTCACTGTACAGTATCACTTCGATGGCTATAACCTGCCTATGAATGTGAAGCCTTTCGTTGGTGTTGGTGTGAACTACACCACTTTCTTTAAAGAAAGAGTTTCTAATGGTGCAGATTTAGATCTTGACGATAGCGTGGGTGTTGCTGGTCATATCGGTCTTGATATCCCATTTGCTGCAACTGAATCTTTCCGTATTGATGCCCGTTATATGGACATCAAAACCGATGCTACGTTGGACGGCGTAGATGCTGGTGAGATTGATATTAGCCCTTGGGTATATGGCGTTGCTTTCGTTAAACAGTTTTAATTTATAGTCAAAATATCGCCAATAAAAAAGCCAGATTAATCGCTGGTTTTTTTATGCTTAAAATTTAAGCACAAAAAAAGACCATCCGTAGACAGTCTTTTTATTGTTTATACAGGTTAAAAACCAAAAATCTCTACAGTAAAATACGGCGTGGATCAGCAAGCAAGGTCGCAATATATCGGGTGAATACTGCCGCATCTGCACCATTAATCACGCGGTGATCATAAGATAAAGATAATGGCAGCATGAGGCGTGGCTCAAAGCTCTGGCTACTCTCATTCCAACGTGGCTGCATACTGGCTTCAGACACACCCAAGATACCTACTTGTGGCCAATTTACCAATGGTGTAAATGCCGTCCCACCTAAATTACCTTGGCTTGATATGGTAAAGCTTGCGCCTTGTAAATCTTTGGTGCTCAGCTTTTTATCACGGGCTTTGACTGCCAGCTCGCCAATCTCAATCGCGATTTGTTTAAGACCCTTGTCTTGCACATTTTTAATCACGGGTACGATTAAACCGTCGTCAGTAGCTACCGCGATACCCATATTCACACTTTTACGCAGGATAATTTGGGCATTGTCATCGCTTAAATGACTATTAAAACGTGGATGCTGAGTCAAGGCATAAGCAGTCGCTTTAACAACAAAGGCTAAAATAGTAAAACCAATCCCTTCCGCTTTCATGCCGCCTTTAAGCTCACCACGTAACTTTTCGGTTTCAGTGATATCGGACAAATCAAACTGGGTCACTTGTGGCAGATACGTATTGTAATTGAGCTGCGGGATCGACACTTTTTGTAGACGGCTCAGATCTTCTATTTCTGTTTCGCCCCAAATTTCTACATTACTCATATCAGGCAAGCTTGGTAGACTTGCTCTTGATGCACTATCACTGCTAGTAGATACAGCTTGCTTATTGGTCAAGCTTTGCTTCACATGCGCAAATAAGTCTTCTTTTAAGATACGCTCATTAATTGCAGAACCCGTCACTTGACTGATATCTACACCTAGCTGCCTTGCCAACTTACGCACGGCAGGACCAGCATAAACATCGACCAACTTCTCATTCACCTGAGTTTCATTCAGCTTGTTGTCCGCTGATTGAGTCGGTGTACTGGTTGACGTCTCTTTTACAGATGCTTGCTTTGGCTCAGCCGCCGCCTGCTTTTGGTCATTTGAGCTGGTTTGTTTGTCGGTTTTTGACTCAGTTTTTGATTCATTTGCTGATTTATTGGCACTATCCGCCTCTGAGCCACTACTAATGATGACGATAAAATCTTGACCATTGGCAACCATATCACCAGCTTCGACCAGTATTTTCTCAATTTTCCCTGCTTCTGGTGCCGGTACTTCAACCGATGCCTTATCAGACTCAATCAGCAAAATAGATTGGTCAGCGCTAACCATGTCACCGACACTCACCATGATCTCAGAAACTTGCGCTTCATCCACACCTAAATCAGGCAGTGCATGAGTGGTCGCTTTCCCTGAGCTTGGCGCAGAGTCAGCAGCGCTATCGGAGACAGAAGATGCTTGCTCGTCTTCCTGTGCTTTTTCTTTATCGTCGTTTTCGGCATCTACACTATCCGCACTTGCCGCATTATTTTCAGGAGCTTGCTGATCGTCTGCCTCAGCATCATTGCTCTCATTACCGCTGTCTTCACTATCAGTGCCAGTATCACTATCTAACTCAATCAGTACCATGCCTTCACTGACTTGATCGCCAACTGCAACGCTGATTTTAGTGACTGTACCAGCGGCAGAGCTAGGTACTTCGACTGAGGCTTTGTCAGATTCTAATAAAATAATGTTGTCGTCTTTTTCGATGACGTCGCCAACTTCTACCATAATTTCGCTGACTTCGGCGCTATCAACACCCAAATCGGGGGCTTTAATGTCCATGGTTTATCTCCTTGTCTTATGGTTATTATTCTTTGACATCACCATCATTGAGTAAAGTCGCATCGGCTTGATCTTCAGAACGGCCTTCACTACTGATTTCATCATCTTCTTCCCCAACGAACTCAGGGACAGGATGCGGGTTGACCTTATCAGGCGCTGGCGCATCTGGGAAATGATCATAATGAGGCTGTTGCTGCCATGCAGGTGGATGATCTACATCGATACCGAAGCTAGAAATGGCATCTTTGACCAAGCGCATTTCGACTTCACCTTCATCAGCCAAGCGTTTTAGCGTCGCTACCACAATGTGAGCGGCGTCGACGTTAAAGAAGCTGCGCAATTTCTCACGTGAGTCTGAACGACCATAACCATCTGTTCCTAGCGTGGTATAAGGACGACTGTCAGGTAACCAACCACGAATCTGCTCCGAATAGTTACGCATATAGTCCGTCGCTGCCACTACGATACCTTCGTGCTGGGCCAATTGCTCAGTGACCCAAGGCACCTTTTCTTCATCCATTGGATGCAAGCGATTATAATCATCACAAGCCATACCATCACGAGTTAGCTCGTTAAAGCTGGTCACACTCCAGACGTTGGAGGTGATATTAAACTCATCTTTTAGAATCTGTGCTGCTTTTTGCACTTCACGTAAGATAACGCCCGAACCCAAGAGCTGAACCTGACTTGAGCCATTGTCTTCTAGCAAATACATACCGCGTTTGATACCTTCTTCCACCCCTTCTGGCATGGCAGGCTGCTCATAGTTTTCGTTCATAAGCGTCAAGTAATAATAGACGCGCTCGCCTTCTGCGTACATGCGGCGCAAGCCATCATGCATGATAACGGCCAGCTCATAACCAAAGCAGGGGTCATAGCTGACGCAGTTTGGTACGACGTTGAACAATATCTGCGAATGACCGTCTTGATGCTGCAAGCCTTCGCCATTCAGTGTCGTACGACCAGCGGTCGCACCCAATAAGAAACCTTGTGCTTGGCAATCCCCTGCCGCCCAAGCCAAATCGCCCACACGTTGGAAACCAAACATAGAATAATAGATATATAGCGGAATCATCGGTAAGGCGTTGATCGAATAACTGGTCGCGAGCGCAATCCAAGCACTCATCGCCCCAGCTTCGTTGATGCCTTCTTCTAGCATGTGACCGTCTTTGGCTTCTTTATAGCCCATCAATGCTTCGCTATCTTCTGGCGTATAGGTTTGACCGATAGCAGAATAAATACCCAATTGACGGAACATACCTTCTAGACCAAAAGTACGTGCTTCGTCAGGGACAATGGGTACTACTCGATCTTGGATGTCTTTGTTTTTTAGCATGGCTGCCAGCAGGCGTACGAACACCATCGTCGTCGATTGCTCTTTGCCATTACTACCTTTTAATACGCGGTCAAAGATGGACAACTCAGGGATATTTAAGGGGATATGCCCACTGCGGCGATTGGGTAAATGACCACCCAAAGCTTCACGGCGACCTTTTAGATATTTCATCTCTGCTGAGTTTTCTTCTGGACGATAAAACGGTAGCGTCTCTAACTGCTCATCCGTAAACGGCAAATCAAAGCGGTCACGGAAATACATCAAGCCATCTTGATCCAGCTTTTTGATCTGATGCGATTTGTTGACCGCTTGTGCTTGATCCGACAAACCATAGCCTTTTACAGTTTTGGCTAAAATTACCGTTGGCTGACCTTTGGTTTTCATCGCTTCACTAAAGGCGGCATAGACCTTCACTGGGTCATGACCACCACGGTTTAGGCGTGCAATATCATCATCAGACAACGACTTGCCGACTTCTTCTAACTCAGGATATTTACCAAAAAACTCCGTGCGCACAAACTCAGGATCGCGGGCTTCATACAGCTGATACTCCCCATCAACCACTTCTTCCATGCGATATTTAAGCGCGCCAGAGTCATCATTGGCTAGCAAGGTATCCCAGTTGCCACCCCAAACGACTTTAATAACTCGCCAGCCAGCACCGCGAAACACAGATTCCAACTCTTGAATAATCTTGCCATTACCACGGACTGGTCCATCAAGACGCTGCAAGTTACAGTTGACGACCCAAATTAGGTTATCCAGCTTTTCGCGGCCCGCCAAAGAAATAGCCCCTAAGCTTTCTGGCTCATCTGTCTCGCCATCGCCCAAAAAGGTCCAAATCTTACGACCTTCATCTTCGAGCAATCCGCGATTGATCATATAATTATGCACGTGTGCATGATAGATCGACATGATAGGACCAAGGCCCATTGATACCGTAGGGAACTGCCAATAGTCGGGCATCAAATAAGGATGCGGATAACTTGATAGGCCTTTGCCACCGACTTCACGGCGAAAGTTCTCAAGCTGCTCCTCTGTCAAGCGACCTTCTAAAAATGAGCGAGCATAGATACCGGGTGCAGAGTGGCCTTGGTAATAAATCATATCGCCACCGAAGTGATCACTCGCTGCACGGAAGAAATGGTTAAAGCCAGTTTCATATAGCGTGGCACTAGAGGCGAATGTCGCTAAGTGACCGCCCAAATCATCGTCATTCTTATTGGCTCGCATGACCATTGCCAATGCATTGTAGCGAATCAAGGCACGAATTTTGCGCTCCATACCCAAGTCACCTGGATACATTGGCTCATCTTCGACGGCAATACTATTAATATAAGCCGTATCCAGTCGATTGAACGGCAGTCCTTCTTGTACCCCCATATTGTATAAAGCTTTTAACAAAAATTGCGCACGATCCTTGTCCGCGTGTTTAATGACAGACTCAAAGGCGTCCAGCCACTCTTGGGTTTCGGTGCTATCAGCATCCTTGTAATAATTCATCTTTATTCATCCTTTTTTATCAGTCAGCCCTGCACCATGGCAGGGTATTGTTAAATCAACGTGTTATTCAATATAGTAATACGCGAATAGTTTGTTTAATGACTTTCTTATTACTTGTGACAAGATACGCTCAGCCGCCCCACTTTATAGTGCAGCCATAGAAGGCTCAGGTGACAATATGATGCAACTACCCTTTAGCCTATTAGAAAAAAAGCAGCACAGTAAAATGAAATAGAAAATCGCGCTCTACATTTGGTTATCAAACGATAAGTACTCTTTATTATAGGCGCTTATTACGTGGTTGTTTATAGCGATAAGAAAATGGCAACATGACAAGTATTTCTTAAATAAATAGTGATTATTTTTTTGGAAAAATTTTCAGTTAATACCTAGCTTATAAGTTGTTTTTTATAAATTATCGCTGTAACTGGTCATGATAAAACTGCCATTCATCAGCTTTATATGGTTTTTACTTAATTATTGCTTATTATGTAAATTTACGTAATGTATATATCATTTTGGTGAGTAATACAGCTGGTACTTAAATAAATGTTTATAGCAAGTTTTAGCTTATAGGAACAAGATATGCATAAAGTCCAGTTCACTTCAAATCCAATAAACTTGCAATTATTCAGTAAATATATATATAGAGTGCTGGCGCTTTTGACTATTATGAGTTTGCTATTGATTAGCCATAAAGGCCTTGCGGCAGATCCTAATCCTTTTGAGTCCTCTCCAACTTCTGAATTAGCTAGTTGCCCAGCGAACCACAAGATGTATTACTTAGGGTCTAATCCTCCTACCTCTACTTCTGCTCAATCCGTAGTAGCACTACCCTTGAGCTGGACAGCTGGCAACACCAGTAAGATTTTTACTTTTGCAGACAACAAAATTTTTACCATTGCCTTTCCCATTTTGATAGATGCCAATAATAGTGATGGTACAGTCCCATTTTATGGTTCCAATAATGGCGTTACTTCTGATGCTATTAACTTAGTACACAATTCTACACGGGTGCAGACGGATCACTCTTTAGATCTTAGTGTTAATCGACCCGTCAGTAAGATCGGCTATAAAATACAAGATTTAGACTCAACAATGGTTAATACAATTATTGGGTACGGTAGTTTTTTTGGTATCAGATATCCAATATATGGAGATAGGACTCCTTATATTGAGCAAGTGGATGTTTCAGCTACTAATGGTCAATTAACCTTTAATAATATTTTTCACAATATTAACGCGCAGAGAAACATCGTAACCGCTAAAGAAGGTGAGAATTGCAATGCTGGTCAATGTACTATAGATGCTGCATGGGGATATAAACCCGCAAACAGTGTTGTCACACTACTACATAATAATGCTAAGAGTGAAACTAGCGGAAGCCATGCAACTGGCTACTCTGACTTCTACTTCTGTCTTGCACCGCCCAAAATTATTGTAAAAAAAGCCCTTAACGGTGTACGTATCAATGATACTAATACTAACAAAGATCAGTTTGAGCTTAGTATCAACAGGGGAACAAATGTTGTCAATGCGGTCACTACGACAGGCTCAGGTTCAGCCGTCACTAACAACGATAATCGAAATGCCGTAAGCATAGCTGAAAACACAAGCTATACTATTACTGAACGAGTGATGAATGGAACGATAATTGGCGATATTGCCAATTATGATGCCACCTATACTTGTAATAATGCTACGACAGGTAGTACTACTGTTATGCCTACTACAGCTATGACTTACAACTCAACTGATAAAACACGTTCATTCACTTTATCTAATGCTACTTATGGTGATGAGATCACTTGTACGATTACCAATACACCCAAAGCTTACACCTTCTCGGGTACTGTGTTTAATGACAATGGTGGTATTACCAGTCCTGATCCTCAGCTAATAGGAAGTCCTTATAACAACCCCAATTTTTTTAATGGTATTTTTGATACTAATGAAGCGGGCATAGATGGGATGAATATTGTAAAAGTACGCTTAAGCGATTGCAGTAATAACCCTAGCGCCAACCCTATTATTGCTACTGTTAATACAACAAGCTTAGGGAAGTATAGCTTTTCAGTAACGGCAAAAGATTTAGCAGGTAAGACCGACTTATGTATAGAAGAGCTAGAACCAAACAACTGGCTATATAGTGTCGATACCACGTCCAACATCCGAAAATTCAGCTTTGTTCCTAGTGTATTAACCTATCAAACTGGCGTAAAAATAAACAGTAATACGCTTAACCTTGATTTTGGTAATGTCATTAAAGAAAACACCGCATTAGTCCTAAAAAAAGCTCAATATATAAACAATTGCCCTTCTACCCTCAATTATACCGACCCTGCTATTAATACTTCAAACAATAATGACCCTAGAATAGGCTTTAGCACCGAAAGTATTGATAATATTGACCCAGGGAAATGTATTGCTTACAGGATTACTGCTACCAACCGCGCCAATATTAATATCGATAATTTCGTCATGAAAGATGTGCTACAACAAAAAGGGGTAAGTAATGCCATCGTGACATCTGTGCTTACCAATCCATCATCTGCGTCGGCTGACTACGCTTCTGACAGTGTCGCTATTGGTCAAAACGGTACAGTAAAGACCAAGACTTTTACTTTGGCGCCAAAAACCAAACGCGATTTTTATTTCAACACCAAGTACGGTAGTACTGTGAATGCTCAGTAGCTAATTTCTCTTGTAATTTTAATAGGTTAATGAAACCAATCTCTTAACACATAAAGCCCTATCTCCTCAGATAGGGCTTTTACCGTTTGGCAACCCCAGAATACCATTTGTCGTTTTTATGGTGATTCTTTGTCTATTAATTGTAAAAATATAATAAAGACAGTTTCATAATTCTATCAGTAACATCGATTCATAACTGACAGCAAGCAAATGGGCTGTTCTTAGTGAAATTAATCGCACACTGATAATAATGATTATAGAAAGGACATAAAATGAAATTCTTCAATTCTCTACGTGCCACCCTATTTATTACCACAATCTCTTTAGGTTTACTAAGTACTGCTCATGCTGATAACGCTCTAAAAATGGAGCTGACTGCCAACAAAGTCATTAAAAATGCTGAAGGCAAGATCAGTTATCTACCCGTCAGTACCGCTCCAGCAGGTACTGTTGTCCAGTACAAAGCAACATATACCAATACCGTTAATCAAAATATCAATGACTTAGCAGTAACCCTACCTATTCCAGCAAATATGGCTTTCACTGGTGAAGCGTTTCCTGCTAGTGCACAAGCCAGTACCGATGGTAAGAACTATGCTGACATGCCTTTGATGCGCAAGGTTGATGACAAGCTAGTAAAAATCCCTTTATCTGAGTACCGCACGTTACGTTGGGATATAAAGCTATTACCAGCAAATAAATCTGCAGCTGTAGCTCTTAATACAATCGTTAACTAACACGATAACTGATTAAAGCATGCTAATTACAATTCTTGAATCCTAACCTCTATATTTTTTCACTTCGGAGTTATACATGAGATCAAACACTTTTAATTATAGCTTATTGGCAGTAGGTATCGCTGCTGTACTGGGTATCAGTACCACTGCTAACGCAGCCAAAAGTGGCTCAACAACAACAGGCGTAGAAATAACCAACAAAGCAAGCGCTAGCTATAATGTCAGCGGTCAGACTCAGCCTGTCGTTGAATCCAATGAAGTCAAAATCACCGTATCAGAGCAGGTATCATTTTCATTGGTTGCTGAAAATGACGATACCGCTGCGGGTGGTAAGAAAGGCGATGACGTAAATACTAAAGAAGCAGTGGCTCCCAATGGGTTTGCACTGTTTAAGCATACTTTGACCAACACTGGTAACCGTACCGATACTTATACTATAAATCTGACGGGGAATGACCCAAAATATGATTCAGCCAACTCTACCGTCTCCTACGTTATATATAACGCGGATGGGACCGAAAATCGTTCTCTAAATAACGCACCCTATACGATAGCTAATGGTCAGGAATTTCCCTTAGAAAAGGGACAGTATATTAAGTTTACGATCAACGCCAAAACCACTGGCAATAAAGCAGGTAGTACCCAAGATCTAACAATATCTGCTACTAGTAAAGTCTTAGCTGCCAACTCTGCTGCTCCAACGTCAAGCCTTACCAACACGAATAACTCATTCACAAGGCTACCTACCTTTAGTATCGTTAAGACGATTGATAATGCCTTAGATCTTAATAATGATGATGATACTGCCACTTATCGGATCGTAGTGAATAACGATGGTAATACTGCATATAGTGCTGATGCCACTGATATTACTATCACAGATAATCTGCCAGCGGGCTTAGTACTTTCAGAAGCACTAACAGCCACTAATATTACCATTACGGGTCAGGCGACCAAAGGCAACATCGATACTAGCAGTGCAGGTGATAACGGCTTTAATATTACTGGTGTTAATATCCCAGCAGGTCAAAGTATAACCATCCTCTTAAAAGTAAAAAAAGGTGGTACCGGCACGCTTGTCCCTGCCACTGCTATTAACCATGTCAAAGTCACTGATGATCTGGATAACAATCCTGCCACTACTAATACCCTTATCGATAGTACAGATAGTAATGATGAAAACGTTGCTACATTCTATCCTACTGACGATGTGGATAACGTCAATGGTGAAGCCCCAGCTTCTGCAGGTGATGATTCAACTGTAGCGCTACTGACTATCAAACGCGCTTTAACTCTAACTGGTGTAACTACTAGAGAAATCGCTCCTACTTCAGGTACTGCCGGTCAAGTTACCCATCAAACGGTCATTACTAACGATGGTAAAGACGTTGAGGGCGATACTGCTGGCGAGTTGACTTTCACCATCAAAGATAATGACGGCAACACGCCAGATGCAGTTAATATCGTATTTGATACTGTCACCATAACTTATGATGCAGACGGTGTTGGAAGTGGTGCACCTGGATCGCCGATTGCTATCACCCCTACTCTCGTAGGTGGTGTAAACGTATATGATATTAAAACAGCTTTGCCTAACGGCATAGCACCTACTGGTACCGTTACGATTAACTATAAAGTGTCATCGACCAATGCACCATTCTTCACACCAATAAATTCTACTACTCCTACAGTAGAAAATACACTAGTTACCTTAAAGCCGGCTAATGAAGGCGCCCCTGCATCAGCTACAGTAACAGACTCTACGACTGTCCGCGGCTTACTTTTAGTCAAAAAACAAGCGATAGATGCTGATTGTACTGGCACTTCAGTAGGAACATTCGTTACTACAGATATTACTGGCGCATCTCCTGGTGAATGTATTATCTACCAAATCGAAGCTCAAAACACATCTACTTCAGGAGTAGGATTTAATATTACTGACGTAGTGATTTTAGATGAGTTGGCTAAATTCTCAGACGACGCTGACTATGTAGATGGTAGTGCAACAACGACTGCCAGTGCTGGTGGCACCTATACGGCTTCTAACAATGGAACCGCGATTACGACTACGGTTGCTACGTTGGCGCCTCAAGGGACTGCAACCATGAAGTTTAAAGTCAAAATCAAAACCGCTCGCACCCTATAGCTTTTTTTTAAAACTGCAATTACTGACCTAATTTCAATACCTAGATTAAGGTCTATAACTATCTACAGATACTTATAGACCTTCTCTAATCTGAATTTACTTAGGCTCAGAGAATCTAAGCTACTCATTTATGTTTTATTGGATAAGCGACATATGACAGCTCGTTTAATGACATCGTCTAAACACATGCCATTGCGCACCGCTAAGGTCTCTGCGTTGACGTTAGCTATGTTTCTTATGCAATCAAATACTGCTCTAGCAGCACCTAACCCTCTGCTACACTTTATCGAGAACACTGCTAACGCCAGTTATATTGTTAATAATGGTACTAACCTTAATCTAAATAGTACTTCTAACCAAGTAAGTGTCCAGTCGTCTGCTTTTCCTAAGTATGGTATCAACTTAACCCAGCCTGCCACACAAACTGTGGAGACAGACACAACCGTCAGCTGGGTAAACGTACTTTCAAATATTAGCTACAGCGAACAGACCATCGATTTGACGCTAGTCATACCCAACAGTTTATCGAATATTAAAGTCTATCAAGACTTGAATAACAACGGTATTTTCGATAATGAAGATCAAGAAATCAAGTTGGATGAGAATCTAACCACCCAAATTACTTTAGGTCAAAGTGAAAGCATTGAGCTTACGCTACAAGCGCTATCTGACTCTAATGGTAATGACGGTGACACTGCTGATATCAAACTCGGTGCGGTAGTCGTCGAAGATAAATCAGTAATGGCAGCAGCCACTGATAGCCTAGTCATTGTTACCCCAAGTCTTGACTTTAACGCCTTTAACTTTGATGGCAGTAAAAGTACCTCGCAAATTGGTGAGGACGTTTATATCGAAGCCAGCTACGCGCAATGTAATGTTCAGCTAGATAAGCCTGACCAAGTATGGGTCACTATCAATGCACCAATAACGGCCGATACCTATTCACTAAAAGCGATAGAGACCGGCAATAATACTGGTAAATATCGTCTATCAGCCCCTACACAAAATAACGCTAACGCCATTAATGACAATATCATCCAGACCCTAGATGGCGATACTCTGACTGCCACTTTGGATGCTTGTGTTGTACCTTCTGTTGGACTGGATCAACAGCCTAACCCATCAGACCTAACCGCTATCGACCGTAATATTAATGCCACTATTGCCATTAACGATACCTCTCCTAGTCTACAAGTGACTAAAGAGAGTGATGTCAAAACAGCAGAGCTTGGTGACTATGTCAACTACAACATTAGTGTTAAGAACGATGGTAAATCCACTGCTTATGACGTACAACTAAAAGACGCCTTACCACGTGGTTTTGACTATGTCGATGGTAGTGTACGTGTTGGTAAAACTGCTGATACTAATATCAGTCAAACGCAAACTACTGAGTTTAAAGCTGATGGTAAATATCAGGTTTTAAATTTAGGTAACATGACGGTTGGCGAAACTAAGAACATCACTTATCGCGTATTAATCGGTGCCTCATCTTTAGGTGGTGACGGTATCAACCGTGCGACTGCCGTAGCTAATAATAAGCAAGGTCAAAGCTTAGTATCAAGAGAAGCACAGTGGAAAATCGAGGTTGAGCGCGGCGTGATGAATACAGATGGTATCATCGTCGGTAAGGTGTACCACGATATTAACCGTGATGGCATCCAACAAAAAGATGATGGCGAGCTAGGGGTTGCTGGCGTACGTATTTATATGGAAAACGGCAACTTCATTGTGACCGATCCCGAAGGTAAGTATAACTTTTATGGGGTTAGCGCCAAAACTCACGTATTAAAAGTTGATCGCACGACTATTCCTAACGCGACCGAAATGGTTATCCAAAGCAACCGTAACGCTGGCGATGCCGGTAGCCGTTTTGTTGACTTAAAGTATGGTGAGCTGCATCGTGCTGACTTCGCTATTGTCGGTGGTATGGGCGATAGCACTGAGCGCTTGAACGCAGAGCTGGTTGCTCGTAGCAAATCAGTGAGCGCTAAGAATGATTCCCTTGAGCAAGCCGTAAAAACGGAGCTGACCTTAGAGCCCGACTACAACCGCGACTACGATGATAATGTGGAAGCCAGCGGCTGCAACATCAATGGTGATTTAGACCTTGGTAGTAACTGCGACTCTGCTATCGTTAATGAGATGGTCAATCCAGCTGCCAACCGTGTCGAGATGGCTATAACCACAGTAGCACCCCCAGTAGAAAAAGAATTAGAAGAGTATCTAAAAGAAGTCGCTACTAATGACGTCGCTTTTATTAATCTAAGTGAAGGCCAGCAGCTCAGTACTTATAAGCAAATGGTACAAATACAAGCGCCACTGGGTAGCAATTTTACGCTATATGCCAACGGTACAGCCGTATCAGAAGAGAAAATCGGTAAAACTGCTGAGCAAGAAAAACAAAATGTAACTGCGTTTGATTATTATGCCGTTGATTTACAGCGCGGTAATAACACCCTACGCGGCGTCGCTACTGACGTGAATGGCAAAGTCATCTCTGAACAAACCATTAAAGTGACGACGCCTGATAGCTTGCAAGCTATTAATTATCGTACTCAAGAACAGCTAGTGCCTGCTGATGGCGTGAGCGAATATCAGATAGTTATTAGTCTAAAAGACCGTGACAACCGTCCCTATATTGGTACTACTTCGCTTACGCTTGATACCAATATTGGTCGCATTAGTACTGATGACGGCAGTAAAGATACAGCTGGCACTCAAGTCACCGTTAACGGTGGCGAGCTACTCATTTCCGTCGTTGCACCGAGTGTACCTGGCAAAGGTGAGATGGTAATTGATACTGGTAGTAGCAAGCAAGTGATTCCGTTACAGTTCACCGCTAAGCTACGTCCACTAATCGCAGTCGGTATCGTCGAAGGTGCTATATCGCTTAAAGACTTTGATGGTAGTAATATTACGGATGCTCAAGGGGCTTTTGAGCAAGAATTGAATGAGATTGCTGGCGGTGACGATTATTCAGCCACTGGTCGTGCAGCAATGTTCCTAAAAGGCAAAGTACGCGGTGATTATCTATTAACCCTTGCCTATGACAGTGACAAAAAAGGCGAACGCTTATTCCGTGATATCGATCCGGGTGAATACTATCCCGTTTATGGCGATTCATCGGCAAAAGGCTTCGACGCCCAGTCTACTAGCAAGCTCTACGTACGGGTAGATAAAGGTCGCTCATTCGCCATGTACGGTGATCTCAAGACTCAAATAGATAACGACGAAGGTATCGAGCTTGGCCAGTACAACCGTACGTTGACTGGTGCCAAAGCGCAATACGAAGACAACAACACCCGTATCACCACCTTTATCGCTGAGACCAGCTCATCACAACGCGTCAACGAAACTCGTGGGCTTGGCATTTCCGGTCCTTATCCACTGGCTAACGACTTCGATGCGGTACTAGAGAATTCCGAAACCATTGAGGTCATTACTCGCGATGCGAATAACCCTGGACTTATCGTACGCCGTGAGACGCTGACACGATTCGCTGATTATGAAATCGACCCTATCAGCCGCAGTTTATACCTAAAAGCGCCAATTGCCAGTCAAGATTTGGAAGGCAACCCTATTTATCTACGCGTTACCGTAGAAGTAGATGAAGGCGGCGAAAAATATTGGGTGGGCGGTATTGCAGCCAAGCAACAACTGACCACTAAAATCGCCATCGGTGGCAGCTATGTCAATAGTGATGACCCACTGAATAAAGAAGAGCTAGCCAGCGTTAACAGCGTTATTAAGTTCAACGATAAGCTAAAACTGGTGGCAGAATATGCCAAAAATAAAGCAGAAAATCCAAACTTTCAACCAAGTAACCAGATTAATGCTGAGCTGTTAGAAGGCCGCGATGCTGAAGGTGATGCGCTACGTATAGAATTGGATTACGACAATAAATTAAACACCCGTGCCAAAGCTTATTACAACGATGCTGAAGAAGGTTTTGTCACTGGTGCTTCTCCATTAACCGCTGGACGTACGGAATCAGGTGTAGAAGTTACTCATGCACTCAATAATAAAAAAACCGCACTTAAGTTTGAAGGCGTACGTACAGAAGATCATACAACAGAGGCCAGTCGCGAAGGTGTAGAAGCAAGCATTGAGCAGCGTCTCAGTCAAAATATCGTTGGTGAAATTGGGGTGCGCTACTACAAACAAGATGCGACCGCCGCCTCACGCAATACCCAAGCAGCCACTGATGTGCTAGATGTTACTGATGATACAATATTCAATGATGACATCATTAATCAATCAGCGCTCAATGGCGTCAGTAACGCTGACAAAGACATCGAAGGGACAACTGCCCGCGCCCGTCTAACAGCGCGTTTGCCAAAACTAAATAACTCGTTAGTATTTGCCGAATATGAGCAAGATATTGATAATAGCGAGCGCAATGCAACCTCTATCGGCGGCGAGACACCACTAGGTAGCTTAGGTCGCCTATATGCCCGCCATGACTTAATCAATAGCTTATCAGGCAGCTATGGTCTTGATGATTCTGATGAACGTCAGCGTACAGTCGTAGGCTTCGATGCCACTTATATGAAAGATGGTAAAGTCTATAGCGAATACCGTATGAGTGATGCGATCAGTGCCCGCGAAGCAGAAGCAGCTATCGGTCTAAAAAACAAGTGGTATGTCCAAGAAGGTCTGACCTTGAGCACATTATTTGAGCGTGTCGAGTCTTTAGAAGGTGATAAAGATAGTACGGCAACTGCAGCTGGCGTAGGGGTTGAATATCTAGCCAAAGAAAACTACAAGGCTTCAGGGCGTCTAGAAAAACGCTGGGGCGACACCAGTGATACCCTTCTCGGTAGCGCTGGCATAGCTTATCGCTACACCGATGATATTACTTTATTAGCGAAAGATATCTACTCGCAGGTCGATTATGATGATGGTCATCGTACTATCAATCGTTTCCAGCTTGGTGCCGCTTACCGTGATTATGATAGCAATCAGCTCGATATGCTTGCCAAGCTTGAGTACCGTTTAGATGATAACGCTACCGGTAACGATCCCTATCAAAAAGATGCGATTGTCTGGTCATGGAGCGGCAACTATCATCCGACGCGCCCATTAACGTTATCAGGTCGCTATGCGGGTAAATATACAGAATATGATGCTGACAATATCGTAAGCGATAACACGGCTCACGCGGTCTATGCACGCGGCTTATATGACATTAGCGAGCGTTGGGATATTGGTCTACAAGCAGGTACTTACTGGAATAAACAAGCGGATGACTTGGCTTATCTGGTTGGTGCAGAAGTTGGCTACAGCCCGATGACTAACCTGTGGTTATCACTCGGCTACAACTTTATGGGCTTTGAAGATGAAGACATCGCTTATGATGACAGCACGCAAGAAGGCGCTTATTTTAGACTACGCTTCAAATTTGATGAAGATTTATTCAAACGTGAAGATCCACGCAAAAATAAACGTTTAACCAGCGATTCTACGTTATAATTTAGCCAAATTATCATAGGCATGGCTTATGATAATTTGCTCGCCGATTTACAGCCCTTTATCGATTAAGGGCTTATAAAGTCAGTGCTAATAAAAACCAATATCCACACTCATTACCTTAATACAAGGTTCGCATTATGTTGTACTCTGCGATCAAAGCTGTAACCAATAAACAGCCTATCTATACTACGCTCGCAGCAGTCTTGCTCCTGACGACTGCTTCATCAGCGCTGGCAGTAGCCAAAGAGGCTCCAGCTATTACTCTACAAGCTTCTAACTATTGCCATGGTGATTTGCAGACACAACCCTCTGCTTATAAATACCAAAGTACGCAGCAACGAGCGCTGAGTTGCCTGTTGACGCAACTACAAGCTTATCAGCAAAAAGACATGACAGCGCAGCAGCAGTATCTAGCGTATAAAGCGCAAGCGTGGATTAACTATGCTATTCATCAAGACAGTATTAATAGCCGCTCACCGGCTGGTACATACGCAGCGCAGTCGGCAGAGACGATATTGCAAGCGCTAAAAAATGATACCGCACAAGACATAAGCCTATATCAGGATATCCCGTCTGACTCTGCTTTGATGCGTCCTGATCTTTGGGCAACTTTGAGTGCTTTAAAAGACAGCGACGGTATTGGTACTGCGCCACGTGAAATGGCATTTAGTGAAGTGGCTTTAATATGGGCGGCAACCAATCAGTGTGAGCGTGGCTCAAAAGAGTCAGGCAGTCACTTCCGCATGGCAGATCGCTGGCTAGAACAAGCGCGTGAGGCCTATGTGAACGCCCATGATTCGCAAGCTAACGTCGCCTTAGAGAATCTGATCGTGCGTTATTACAAGCAATATGCCCCTTTGGATCCGAGTGAGGATGTTTGCCAAGGGCAAAAACTGTTTTCTATCGCTCAATAACCTATCAATCGCAAAAATGAGCAAGGTGTTTTTGGCACCAAATGTCGCTCATCTTAGATATTTTCTGACAGCTACTTGTCAATATTTTCGTTATTATTGAACCTAGGCAAACAAAAGACCGTCACAAAAATAGAAATTAAAAAAGCCGACTCATAAATAGTCGGCTTTTTTGTATTAAAATTTCAGTTAACTTTTATAATATCATCCACGTTTAGCACAAAATAAATTAGCGGTTTTTACGTGGTAGCTTTTCTGGTAAATAACAGCGCAGATAAGCAATTGACGCAGTATTTGCTTCTTGCAGATACTTCTCTGTAATGCTCTCATGACGGCGGTAAGAAACCGTAAAGATAGCGTTGATAATACTATAAGTGACCAAAAGAACATCTTGGATATCTTCAAATTTTGGCACTTCATACCGTTCTGCTAAACGTTTATATACCAGTTCAACCACTTGATGATCCATATCTTCACCGAAACTATCACCTTCAAAATCAGGTGTATTCGTACCATAGATCAATTTTGCTTTGGTCTGATCTTCATGAAAGATATGCACACAGCGATCGATAAGTGCTGTTAAATATCCCTGCCATCTGTCGTAATCAACCGTTTCTACAGTTGTCAAAATCTCTAAAATCTCGATAGCATTCAAAAAGCGCAATGCTAAAAATATGGCTTCGATATTCGGAAAGAAATGATAAGCAGATGCTCTTGGAATGCCAGCTTCTTCGCAAACAGCAGCCAAGGTAATATCATTGATAGACTGCGTTTCACTCAGTTTTTTGGCACCCATCAATAGCTTTTGACGGCGCGCGCGACCTTGCTGACTGGTAAATTTAAATTTATTAGGTACCAGCTTCTTTGCCAGTTCCGAATCTACCAGTACATCTTCAATTTTGTCGTCTCTATTTTCACTCATTGTAAGTCTCTTAATGTTGTGCCCTATCTTTATAAATATGGTCTTCATTGGACAGTATTCATTCTAAATTTAAGAACGACTGTTTGTTAGTTGGTAATACGGGCTAATATTACCGCTCTATGCTCAATGAAGAGGCATCATAAACGCTTGTACACTATCAAGCAAGGGACGTGCATGGGTTAAAAAATAATGTATCGATTAACAGTATATTAGGGTTAATAATGAAGTTTTATTTTCGCCCTTATAATACCATGATCGATGACTCTATCGGCATAATCCCACTTTAAATGGTCATTAAAATAGTCAACTCGCTCAACCTGACCGATTGCAAACTTGCTATCAGGCAAAAATTCCTCTGAAACGAACAGCTGATCAATTACTTCTGGCATACCTTGATAAATGTGGGTATATGCCACGTCTTTCATCCAACCATAACGCGCTTGAATGCGAGCGGCGTCGAACAAGGCAACATCACGCATGCTTTTATCATAATTGACTTCGCCAGTCTCGGTCATTAGTTGCGTGGTCACACTACCGGTGACGTCGTTCATATCACCAAGTAAGATTAAGGGCTCACGAGTATGCTTCAAGCGTTCGATGATAAACATTCGAATAGATGCCGCTTCTGCTGCCCGCATACATAAGCTACGAAGCTTGGCACGAATGCGAATATTGGGGTCATCCATATCTTCTAACAAATTGCCGGCTTCATCTCGTAAGAAAAAAGCGCGCTTACTTTTAAGGTGAGCTGTAATAATAGTAATGGGCTGCCCGAATGCATCTACTCGCAATACCAAGGGTGGACGGTTAAAACGCTCATAAGGACCAATATCAGGAATATCAATCACCGCCTTTGGCGCCACTTGCTCTAATAAAGTCGTCTCTAATTGTTCAAAGCGACTAATAATACCTACGGCAGGTGTATTTTGCGCCCCTCTACCTTGAGTATAAGCACTCGAACTGTCATTGCTTGCTAGCGGAATAACCACATGTTCGGGCTTAAATCCTAACGATACTGCCAATGCCTCTAGCGCCTCGCTGTCCCATACTTCTTGTACGGCAATAATGTCGGCATGGGCTTTTGCTAATAAGTCGCTGATGCCACGCAATTTACTTTCATACTCTTTATTACTGTACGGCTCAGCATTTTCATAATACATGCGATTAGGATTGGCAAAATTTAGCAAATTGGCAGTAGCGATATAAAACTGTTTATCGCTACCTTTATTGGCAGAGTAACTCATAAAACTCCTAGTGCTATTTGGATAGTATGCATTATTATGAATAAACAACGCAAGCTGTTCATAATAATAGACCGCCTCCACTAAATCTGTAGTGTTTCGTATTGTTTTATCCTACTATTTCATAGCTAGAAAAACTGGGTTCATTGATAATGTAGAGAACGCTTGCTCTATTAACGCGCACTCTATCAAAGCCCTTGTACTAAATATTGGTTGATCATACTCGTTTATGAGCCAGTACAAAGGCGGCGCTGCCAATCATAGAAGCGATGACACACAATACTAACAGCTGCACGTATTTGTGCTCTGCGCCAAACACTGGCGCCATCACTGCAATATAGCCACCGTTTTCTAACATATAAATAATACCTGCCATGAGCGCTGATACAAAGCTGACTACAATGGCCCAAGGTTTGACTTCCCAACTTGACCAAATGCTAAAAAATACGACAGGTGCTAAAAACAGGGAAGCGGTACCACTAATAGCGACCGCATCGAATAGGTCTTTGCTGCCAGTTGCAATGAAGGCCAAGCCTGCCAGCAAAAACCCTAGCATAATCAGCCTGCCATTTTTTACAGTTGGTTTGACAAGTTTCATATCAATGGCTATCAATTTTGCGGCACTGGCGTAGGTAGAATCTAAGGTCGATATCGCTGAAATAATCAGCGCGAAGCTAAACAACATCATTACCGCTGGTGAAAATAGAGTGTTCAGCGTTTGCGTCACTTCAGTGACCCCTCCCGCGTTGTTCAGCTGTGCAAACACACCTAGCAAACCAAATAACAAGATGCAAGCCATCGAAATAGGCGCGGCATAGTAAAATGACTTTTTAGTAGTCGCTCTATCTGCTAAAAATCCTCGGTCAGTCATGACAGGATCATGAGCGGGATAGCTCCATATTTGGATAAATGCAACTATCATTAATATCCATCCCTTGTTGTCAGCGGAATTGGAGGAGCTAATGATGGCATTAAAAGAAAACAAGGGATGTGCAAACATGGCAACCGCTAAAACAATAATGGCGAAGATCGTCAATAGCGCTTGAGCCACATCTGTCTTCAGCGCAGTGTGTAGCCCACCAATTGAAGAATAAATTAAGGTAGCGACCGCTATAATCAGTATTAAATAATTCTCATTAAAGCCCACGAACAAGGTTGTGATAAACCCAAACACCAGTAAGTTGCTAAATACCTCGCTCACTAATCGAAAACCAATCACTGCATTATAAAGATGCTCACCAGTTGCCCCAAACTTGACTTGCATGAACGTCTGTATGTTATTAAAACCATGTTTGAATCGTAAGCTATCAACAATATGTGCGCCAGTGATAAAACTAAAATAGTACATCCCATAAGCCAAAGTACCAGCGATACCGTAGAAAAAACCTAAAACGGCCGCATTCATGAGCGACCGTGCAAATATCCAAGTAGTAACCTGAGACAATATCAATGTCCAAAGACTGGGTGGCTGACCTTGTAAAGACTTGCCTTGATAAAATCTGGCGATATCAGGGGCAAGTTCATACGTTTCAGAAGAAGAGTCAGTCATGGTCGCTCTATGGGTTATTGAGACATCGTTAAGATTACCACAACTATCAAAGGTGCAACATGTAAAAAAGCCTCTAGAGCATACTCTAGAAGCTTTTATATAACTGCAATTATCAAGGGTAAGAACTCGGCTATAAAAATACTGTATCGTTAATCAGTCATACTATCGATGATACTGACTAAGCTATCAATACAAATGATGGTACTGATTAAGATGCCGAAATTCTCTATTTCCCAATATTACGATACACGATTCCATGCATCACGTGATGCTCGACGTGCCTCATTCCACTCCATACGTGACTCACCTTTTACTTCATGCCATGAGTTTTCTAAGTCTGCTTCATGATCTTCAAAGCGAGCATCTGCAGGATAACGGGCACGGTTGGCGTAACCGACTGCGTAGGCAGGATGTAAATCACGGTCAAAATCATGGCCTTCTTTATAATAGTCTGCATTCGCATACTCTGCGCGCCAGTAAGCTTCTTCGCGCGTTGGGTCAATAGCTTCAGCGGCCGCATGACCTGCACCGCCACCGACGATAGCGCCAATAGCACCACCAATGAGTGTGCCGAGTGGTCCTGCCATCGTACCGATAGCCGCACCTGCTGCTGCGCCGCCTATGCCGCCTATGCCTGTACCTACTGGATGTGATCCTGGCTCACCAGTGATGATGTCAGCATTTAGGTCATGCTTAGTCTCTTTAGACATGTGCTTTACTTCACTACGATCAATACCGTCATGGTTACTCATAATATTTTCCTTAAATTATTTGTTATATATTAGATTTATGATTGAAAGTTAGCAGTGTTGCTCCATTCATCTAAAGTATAGAAACTTAAGGACAAAGACAGATAGGCAGATTATGTAAACTGTGTCCAAATCTCGATTGTCTTGCGTTACAGCCTGTATCTTTATGACGATTGTGTACACTGGCCTAGGCATTTCAGTAATTTTAAACAAACTTATTAATAAAACAGACTGAATGCAAGAATTGAATCGACGCTTTATTGCCGCTCTTTTTAGACCTTCATTAATGCTCTTTCAAGCGCTTGTTGCCATTTGTGCAGGTGTTGCTCGCGCTCGTCAGCAGACATGCTTGGCTCAAAAATGCGATCGACTTGCCAAGATGCTTTCATAGTGGCCGCATCGTATAACCCCGTTTTTAGACCAGCAAGCAGCGCAGCACCTTTGGCAGTAATTTCTGTATCTCTAGGACGCAGTACGGGGACGCCCAATAAGTCTGCCTGAAACTGCATGAGCAAATCATTATTGGCAGCGCCGCCATCGACCCTCAATTCGGTTAAAGGGTGCGGGCTGTCTTTTTGCATAGCGATTAAGACATCATAGGTTTGATAGGCGACCGCTTCTAACGCCGCTCGGGCGATATGCGCTTTGGTCGTGCCGCGACTCATACCTGTAATACTTGCACTGATGTCCGAGCGCCAATATGGTGCGCCAAGTCCCGTAAATGCAGGGAGCAATACCACGCCTTCGCTACTATCAACCTGCCGCGCTAAGTCTTCGACTTCACCGCTCTGTTGAATCATTCCCAGATTATCACGCAGCCACTGGACGATTGCCCCTGCCATAAACACGCTACCCTCTAGCGCGTAGGTGACTTCTTTTTTGGGCGGCTGTAGCATACGCTTGCCAGACTGCACGATTTGATCAAAGGATAAATTGTCTGGGCGCAGTGTTGCCGATTTGCGTTGCCACGCTATCGTCGTCAACAGCTGATGCTCGCTAAGTTTGGGCTGTTGACCGATATTCATCAGCATAAAACAGCCCGTCCCATAGGTATTTTTGGCCATACCAGCATCGAGGCAGCCTTGGCCAAAAAGTGCCGCTTGCTGATCGCCTAATACCGCCTGAATAGGAATCTGCTTGGCAAACAAGCCTTTTTTAGTCTTACCAAAATCCCCATCAGAGGGCAAAACTTTAGGTAAGATATTCATCGGAATAGCAAAGCGGGCGCACAGCTCCTCTGACCATTCCAGCTTATGAATATCGTATAACAGCGTGCGAGAAGCATTGGTAATATCGATGACATGCTCGCCGCCTGTCAATTTATAGATAAGCCAACTATCAATAGTGCCAACAGCTATCTCACCCTTGCTCGCACGCACGCTAAGCTTTGGATGGTTTTCCAGCAACCATGCGATTTTACTGGCGCTAAAATAAGCATCTAAACGTAACCCGGTGATACGTTGCACTCGATGTGCCATATCATCACCGTCATCCGTCTCATCGCTATGAACACCAGTACTCGCACTTTCAGCTGCAAGGGTTTTGCAATAGTTTGCGGTACGGCGATCTTGCCAAATAATCGCAGGCGCTAAGGGTTTGCCCGTTTTTTTGTCCCACATGACAATAGATTCACGCTGATTGGTGATGGCGATACTAGTCACATCGGTAGCGAGCAGCCCTGCTTGGTTAATGACGTCATGCGCACAGCTAATCTGAGTTTGCCAAATCTGCTGGGCATCTTGCTCCACAAAACCAGCTTTGGGTGTCTGTAATGTGGTTGGCTGTTGCGCCATTTTTATCGGTCGGGCATGATCGTCGTATAATATCGCGCGACTCGAAGTGGTGCCTTGATCTAAAGCCAAAATATATCCTGCCATCACTCATATCCTTTACTGGTCTTATTTATTCTATGGTTGATAGTTTATATCACTCTCATATTTTTATAGTCAGCGGTTTCTTTTTATTTTCAGCGGCTTCTATAACTAAATTAACGCGCTTAATTAAGCACCGATTCATCGGGTTAATAGTCAAAACATGGTGCTCATTATTATTCGTCAGCAATAAAATCGAAATATCAAAGTATAAAAAATCCCTGCAATATCAAGGCACTCACAGCTCAAAAACTCAGTATATGATGACGACAATGTTCTTGTTGGGAAATAAATAATAACGCTATGATAAAAGTCGAAATCATTTCCTTATCACATCAGCACTGATTATACAATAGACGACGGCAAGATACTGAGGCTTGACCCGTCACGGTTGTGGCTCTAAAGTGTGTTTCGTATTACGTACAACAATATTTCAGTTATTATTTATCCTCATCTTTTTTCTCGTATTTTATTCATGTTTTTTGCTTAAAATTTATTCGAGCGCTATTAATTTGCTGGCTGCCGGATAGTTTATAGTCAATCCCACCTAAAAGTGTTATAAACTAACTATCAAATTCAATTGTTATTATAAAGACCATGACTTACTCGCTAGATTTTCGCAAACAAGTACTAAAAAGCTTAGATGATGGTATGACCTTTGCCGAGGCAGCTGAATTCTATAATCTCAGCCCAACCACCATACAGAACTGGAAGAGACGTGTTCATAGCAAAACAACCAGGCAAACCAAACCCTATAAAATACCAGATGATGTGCTACTTAATGATGTCAAAGAACATCCTGATGATTACCAGTATGAGCGAGCACGTCGTCTAAACTGTAGTAAAACAGGCATTCATCATGCCCTAAAGCGTCTAGGCATCAGTCAAAAAAAAGACTTTAGAACATCCAAAAGCCTGTCCGATCAAAAGAGCGATATATCAGAATAAGCTTGAGCACTTTAAGCAGCAAGGCTACCCCATTGTATATATGGACGAAAGCGGCTTTGAGCACGAGACCATTCGCTCTCATGGCTATGCACCGATTGGTGAGCCTTGTATCGATAGCTACAACTGGCAAGGTAAAA